>ONSR01000048.1 GCA_900320565.1 uncultured Prevotellaceae bacterium | reverse complement strand
TCGCCTTGTTCCTATAAGTACAAAAACAACTTCTAAAAGATAAAGAAAAGACACAAAACTCGCATCTTTTGCCTTGATTTTCGTACACTACCCTACTCTACCTTGCTCAAAACTACGTACTTGCGTTCCCTGGTGCGGACTTTGGGAATACTTTTTGTGACGTGGTGCGAAAAGTGAGAACATTTAGGACGAGTATAGTTAACACTTGTTGCGTCAAAGTGCGAAAAGTGGGAACATTTTGTCGACGAAGTCAACATTTTCCATGAAACATGAAGGATTTTGTGGCTTTTGGTGCGGACTTTAGGAACTTTTTAGGGTGTTTTGGGCTATTTTAAGGCTTGTCGGTGCGGACTTTACGAACATTTTAGGGCTGTTTTAGGTGTTTAGAAGGCCGAAATGCCCTCCCAAACAGGTTTCTTTCCCGAAGTCCGCACCTCATTTTGCCGTTTTGACCCTCCTGGTGCGAACTTTTGGAAGATTTTTCTCGATGACAGTCAAGATATTTCTCGATGACGGTCAAGATATTTCTCGATGACAGTCAAGATGTGGTTCCACATCATTCTGCTGTTCGCCCGACGTTGAGAAATCAGAGACGCAAAACTACGTTTCCAAAACTGAAAAAAGAGGCGAAAAAGGTGCACCTCAATCATGACATTTCTCCTAATTCTACAAAATTCTTGACAAAATCCTTCATTTCTGGCAATCTCCCAGCACCATTTTGCAATGCCCTGATTTTCAGGTGGTAAATTTCACGTGTGAAATTGCCAAAGTTCACACGAGTAATTTGCAAAGTTCACTGCAGAAGTTGAGGATTTTCTCTGCAGAAGTTGAGGATATTCTCTGCAGAAGTTGAAAAAGGACACGTTTCGAACCAAACAGTCTGACACGAAGATTCAGAAAATCATGCAAAAATTCTTTACAACTTTTTTAGCTCTCTTTTGCAACTTAGACAAAAAGCGCCTCAAAAAGCAGCATTTCGGATGATTTCCCACGAATGAAGACAAAAGCAGATTGGGAACGGCCCAGCCTACGCTCAGACACATAGTAGGGCAGGCGGAAAGCAATGGCTCTCCCCTACCCTACTCGCTTTTTCGTTGATTCATGCCGATAGCACCGACCCGCTTGTCAGCAAGCATCGGCAGACACAAGCGCAGCACTAACTCAGACCCACTGATAGACGCTATCCTCGTACTGCTCGACAATGCGCAAGGACTCTGCGTCGAGGCCCTGACCCTCCTTGTAGTGCTGCTTCAGGAACTGATGGAGCGCAGCACGAACCACGTTTTGCTTCTCCAACTTCTGGCGGAAAGCAATGTAATCAAGGGCGTTACGGTCGTCGTCGCCAGTGAAGAAAGTGAAGCCGCCCACCTTCTGGATCGTGCAAACACGACGCAAGGGCTTCGGTGCAGGCGTCTCCTGGACTATCTTGTTGCGAACGGCATCGTTCGTTGCCAAAGGCTTTGGCGCCACGTAATTCATCGTCGCCTCCGCCGCTACCCTGCTGATATTCAGCGTTTTCTTCTTAATTGCCATAATCTTTTCTCCTATGTTTTATGGTATTATTTATCCTTTAAATCTCAATACTTCCATACCTGAACATCCAGATAGTCAAATGTCTGCGTATTCAAATATTTACATACTTCGCTCCTTCATGAAGCGGTCGTAAGCTGCATTAGCTATCTGGCCCCAGCGAGCTGGCGTCCAGCCCTTGGGACGGACCTTGCGACCAATCATGTATTCAGCCACGCGCATATAGTCGTCAGCAACGGGACTTGTGCTGGCGTACTCGAAGAGAGACATCTCGGAAGCTACTGATTCTGTGCATCTTACGCTCTCACGAATGCTAACGGGGAACAGCGGAGCCTTGACGGCTTCAATGTCGCTGTAGTACTCCTTCACCTCGCGACTGATATTACGATTGCGATTCCAACGCACCAAGAGATAGCCCATGATGGAAACAGGGCAGTTAAGCTGCTTGTGGACCTTGTTAATATAGTCGAGCAGACGCGGCAAGCCCTGCAGACTGTAGATGCCAGCTTCGGTCGGAACTATCACGAAGTCGCTGGCTACCAGTGCGTTAGTATTCATCAGCGTCTCGCCACCAGGGGCACAGTCGATGAAGACGTAGTCGTACGAATCACGTATCTTCACCCCAGTTTCAGGGTCAACCAGGTTCAGGAAATCAGCCAGCCGGCGTTCGCGGTTATACATGAGCTGCAGTTCCGCATTGATATTGCTCATGCTGTGGCTGCCAGGAACATAGTCCAGCCCATCGTAGCGCGTATAGATAGGCAGCGGAAGCGACTCGCCGGGCTGCGCGTCGTGAAGCCACTCGTAGATGGTGCTATCCGCCTCAAGATGCACTGTTTTATCGACCGTATCCGTCAGATTGCACTGCGGATCAGTATCCACAAGCAGCACCTTCTTGCCAAGCAACCAGAGGGCAAAGCCCAGATTGACACAGGTAGTAGTCTTAGCGCAACCACCCTTATCGTGTAAAAGAGAAATAACTTGTGACATATCGTTCAGTTTCTTACGTTAACAATATATTCTACTATCAAGAAAACTCCTTAGATAATTCAACATGTTTATCGACTGCAAAGGTAAGACTTTTATAAATATCTTGCAAGGAAATACACAAATATTTTGAGATATTTGCATACTTTTATACTTGAATAGACTTAAATATTTAGGGAAACATACTAATAAACAACGATTTAATACAATAAATATACGCGAATAGGCAGATATTTCATGCTATGCAGATATTTGGGTATTGAGGAATATGTAGAGATTTACATAGCGGAATGTTCATATATAAATGTATTACAATACATAGATATTTGAGTATATAGGATGATAAGGACTGGAGGACTTGGGTATGCAAATATTTGGATATGTAAGTATGAAAGTATGAATGTATGTAGATAAAGGCCAGGAATATGATAGGTTGTGGAATAAGGAAGCGGAAAGGTTGACTGGCGTCGAAAGATTTCTTGACTGGTGTCGAGAAATTTCTTCCTAAAGTCCGCACCAGAAGGGCAAAAGAAGGTGTAAAGGTAGAGATGTTATAGATGGCCGCACCTTATGTACATGAATGCAGCACCTCATGTTCCGAACATTCGCACCATGTGTTCCGAAGTTTCGCACCAGTGGGGGTGCAGTTCACTAATAATTAAGGGGTTACGATACCTTATATATAATATAAGATATTCATATATTATAATAAAGAATTTTTCTTTGGAATATCGTTTATCAAATTATACTGATATATTAATTATAGACTGGTGCAACTGCCTGTGTATTAGAGTGGTAGGGTAGGGGTGGTGCGGAGTTTGGGTAGATTTGGTGTGACGTCCGGGAAGTTTTTGTGAGCCGTATGTGAAGACTTGGTGCGAACTTTCGGAAGACCTGGACTGTTAGATTCAAGCGGACTGAGTGGTTCCTGTATGTTGCAGTTGTTTTGTCCTACCATGGGTAATGTCATGGCCGACGAGAAAAATCAATTAAACATAATATTCCCTTGCACGTGGTTGAGTTAATTTTATTAAGGTTGTATAGAGGGCATAAATAGGGCATTTTTGAATTTTTTTGAAAAAAAGTTGGCCTTTGGGGTTGAAAAAAAGGGGGGTGCCTTGTATATATAGGTAGCGTGGTGACGAGCCAAGCGGGCGGAAACACATGTGCTTTTGTTCATGAACGGTGGTGGTTTTGTTCATGGGAGGTGGTTCTTCTGCCTGTGAGGAGTCGTGCTTCTGTTTATGAATGCTGTTGCTTCTGCTCAGGAATCCTAATACATCTGATAATTCTCTATAGGGCGATGCCGGTTCCTCTATAGGGCGTTGGCGATTTCTCTATAGGGCGTTGGCGGTTCCTCTATAGGGCGATGCCGATTCCTCTATAGGGCGTTTGCGGTTTCTCTATGGAGGGTTTGGCTGGGTGGCTGCAGGTGGGGGGGGGCAGTCATATGGTGGTTCGGGCTTCAGACACATTTTGGTTGGGCTTCAGACACATTTAGGTTGGGCTTCAGACACATTTTGGTTCATGCTTCGGAAACATTTGGTACGGGGAGTTCGGCACATTTGGGTGTAAGGGTTGGGGTACATCCTGGTGCAGGTTATAGGGTAGAGTCTGGTGCTGAATGCTGGGAAGAAGGTTGTCGGAGAGTGTTGGAAGAGTTCGGTCATGGAGTAGGGGAAGATGTCGCTGAGTGTATGGTGGAACACTTCGGTGCGTGATGTTGGATAGAGCCGAGTAATAATAAAGCGAACATACTGGTGTTAATAGGCAGATAAACCATGGTGCGAGAGTTAACTAACAGCAAGGTGCGAATAATTTGAACACTTTATTGCTATAATTTTAAAAATTTATACTTAAAAATTTGGATATTATGTTAGAATGGCCTAATTTTGCAGACGAATTCTTAGACGAAGACGAAATGGCAAAGAAAAAAGGACTGGCTATGGTGAGCCAAAGCAACGAGCTTGTGCAGACGATAGCCAACAATCGCGACCTGGATTTCATCCTTAATCCGGTGAGCTACACGCAGATTCGCGGCAACTTCTCGCTGGTGCAGACCAACCTGATGATCGCCATCATCTCCCAATTGCAGGATCGCATCCGCGAACAGCTCAGCATGGGCGAATCGACGTTCCTGTTCAAGCCCGAGGACCTGACGGGCAACCTGCTCCACTTCGAGATACCGCTGAAGGAGCTCGGCATCAGTCCGAAGAAGTACGGCGAGCTGGAGGCTGCCTGTGACGCTCTGCTGAAGGTGGACATGTCCTACAAGCGTTACGACGAGTACGAGCGTGTAGAATATAATGTGAAGCAGAACATCTTCCACAAGATAGAGTTCCCGACGGCCGAGCTGAATGCTGCCGGCGAGAAGGTGGCCTACAAGGGAGGACAGCGCAGGAAGGGCGTCATCAAGATAGACATGGTGGACGAGAGCGCTCGCGAGATTCTGAACCTCCGCAAGGGCTACACGCGTCACCTGAAAGGCATCACGCAGCTCTGTCGCAGTCCGCGCACGCCGCGTCTCTACATCTACCTGAGCGCTTGGCGCAGGATAGGCAGTTGCACCGTCAACTATATCGACCTGAAGGAGTTCTTTGGCGTGCTCACGTTCAGCAAGGACCACAAGCGCATCGTCGAGAACCGTTATGTCAAGTACGGCGCCTTCCATCGCGACGTGCTCGACCCCGTGTTGAAGGAGATGCGGAAGCTCTCGGACGAGGGCAAGGTGGAGTTCTGCTTCGAGTACGAGCCCGTCTATCCTCATGGCGTCAGTCGTGGCGACCCAGACAGCATCCGCTTCACCATCATCGAAGGCAAGATGGGGCAGGCTCAGCAGCACGAGAGTTTCCTGGGCAAGATGCGAGCCAAGCTCATCACGAAGTACCAGCTGCAGCCAAACGAGTGGGCCAGGCTGGAGGACCTCATCTACGACGGACTCGACCTCAAGCCCGAGCTGGAACGCATCGACAAGCTCGTCGAGGACAAACAGCCAGACAATGTGCACGCCTACGTCACCGAGGTGCTCTATCGTTGGCTCAAGGAACAGCAGAAACCTAAGGAGCCCGAGTTCGCCGAGGCAGTCGAGGTGAAGGACGAAGAGCCCGACCGTCCGTTCGTTCAGCCCATCTATCTCGAGAAATGGAACCTCTGGATGGAGAAGGCCAAGGAGCGTCTGGGCGAGCAGTTCTACAACCAGTACATGACCTGCTGCTGCCTCTGGGCCGTCCGCGACAAGAACGTCTTCGTGTCCGTGCCCAACAAGTTCGTCTCCGAGCAATGGGAGGAGCACATCAGCGAAATCATCAGCTACTTCTACAGCGCCTTCGGTGCCGACAAGAAGCTGACCTATATCTTCCAGGACGTATAGAGAATTTATTTAAGTTTCGGATGTTATGAATGTATTTGTAGTTAAGTAGTTATCGCTTCGCTGGTAGTTAAGCCGAATGTTTTGGCTGCTTATTACAGGCTGGGAGATGTATTGGCTTAACTACTTAACTACTGTCTACTTAACTACTTCATAAACTTCAGTAATTTATAGTTCATAGTTCATAGTTGTATGTCAGAGCAGTTAATCATCAGTGGCGAGACGAAGCAAGAGCGTTACGAAGCCCTCTTGCCGCAGATAGAGGCAGTCGTAGAGGGCGAGCCCGACCTCATTGCCAACATGGCGAACGTGGCAGCAATGCTCCACGAGACCTTCGGCTTCTGGTGGACAGGCTTCTATCGTGTCGAGGGTCAGGAGCTGGTGCTCGGTCCCTTCCAAGGTCCGATGGCTTGCACAAGAATAAAGAAGGGTAGGGGAGTGTGTGGCACAGCATGGGCAGAGGCACAGACACAGGTTGTGCCCGACGTCGATCAGTTCCCAGGCCACATCGCCTGCTCGTCGGCCTCAAGAAGCGAAATCGTCGTCCCCATCTTCAAGGAAGGAGAGGTCATCGCTGTTCTCGACATCGACAGCGCCCAGCTTGGCACCTTCGACCAGACCGACCGCCGCTACCTGGAGCAAGTAGTAGAGATGTTACCATGAAGAAACTTACATTATTATTATATATGTGTCTGGCAGTCTTGCTGGCACAGGCACAAGTGGAGAATATGCCGCCTATTCATGTCGATGGGCGTTGGCTGGTGGACGACAAGGGCAATCATGTTGTGCTGCATGGTGTGATGGATACGCCCAATGCCTGGTTCAACGGCGGCAGATGGGGCTGGAGCTACGACGACGAGGGACTCAATCGTTGCCTCGATTACTTCGAGAAGATGCTGACAAGCCTCGAGATAGCCAACTGCGACATCTTCCGTCTGCATCTCGATCCCGTCTGGACCAACGACAAGGACTATCTCTATCCCGTAGCAAAGGGCGAGGGACAGGGTGCAAGAGGCGAGGCAGACATCAGCCACTTCAATCCCGAACGCCTCAAGCTCTACATGCAGAGGCTTTATATTCCTTTGGCAATGAAGGCTCTCCATCATGGGCAGTACGTCGTGATGCGGCCGCCAGGCGTGTGCCCCTTCAACCTCAAGGTGGGCGATTACTATCAGAAGTACTTGATGGAGGTCTGGGACATCGTATCGAGGAACGACTCTGTCCTCAAGTACTCGGGGCTGATATCCATCGAGCTTGCCAACGAGCCTATCAATATTAGGGGCAAGGAGCAAGGGGCAAGGGGCAAGGAGCAAGGACGCGAGAACGACCCGAAGGCTCTGCACGACTACTTTCAGCCCATCGTCGATGTCATACGAGCCAATGGCTTCAAGGGCATCATCTGGGTGCCTGGCACGGGCTTCCAGTCGAGCTATGCCGACTATGCCGTCCATCCCATCGAAGGCGAGAACATCGGTTATGCCGTGCATGTCTATCCCGGCTGGTACGGTTGTGACGACAAGAAGGTGGACCGCGACGCTGACATAGAGAAGAGCAAGCAAGACTTCATCCGGCAGTTCAAGAAGCAGGTGCCTGTCGTAGAGACGCATCCCATCTTCGTGTCCGAGGTCGATTGGAGCCCTATTAAGGAGCCTCGCGAGTTTGATAAGGTCAACGAATGGGGTGACTCTATCTATAGGAACCTGGGCACTTGGGCAACGGCCAGCACCTCGAAGTGGGGCGTATGCTACAAGGCTGTGCTCGACCACTACGGCAATATCTCGATGACCTTGACGCATCCGCACGACTACCTCGACCTCGACAAGATGATGAAGGACCCCTTGCACCCTGTGCCTTCCTTCGACGGGAATCCCGAAGCCTGCTCGGGAGCCTGCTGGCAGTGGTACAAAACGTGGAAAGGTGAAAAGGTTAAAAGGTTAAAAGGTGAAGAGGGAACGTTCATGAATCCGATTGTGCGGGCTGATTTCCCTGACCCTGACGTGATTCGTGTGGGCACGACCTACTACATGGTCAGCACCACAATGTTCCACTTTCCTGGAGCCACTATCTTGAAGTCCGAGGACCTCGTCAATTGGGAGTACTGTGCCCAACCCTTGAAGTCGCTGCTCGACGACGACCACTACAACCTCCGCGATGGCAAGAATGCCTATGCAAGGGGCATGTGGGCATCGTCCATCAAGTGGCACGACGGCAAGTTCTACCTCCTCATCAATGGCAACGACCACCGAGCATGGCTACTCTCTGCGACAGACCCCGAGGGCGAATGGACGGTGCAGCGACTCTCGCGCAATTACTACGACCCGGGCATGCTCTTCGATGGCGGCAAAGTCTATATCGTCTGCGGCATCAATCATCTCCAGATGTGCGAGCTCGATGAGGACTTCAACCTTCTTCGCGAGCAAGAGGTCGTGGTTCGCGAAGGCAGCGGGCTCGAGGGCTGCCACCTCTACAGGATAGGCGACTACTACTATATCTATGCCACTTATGGCGGCTGGCCAAGCGGGCAGACAGTCTTCCGCTCGAAGAATATCTTTGGGCCTTACGAGGAGCGAGTGCTCGTTGAGAAGTGGTACGACCGCAAGCCCAACACCATCCATCAGGGAGCCCTCGTCGAGGACATCGGCGGCAGGTGGTGGACCGTGATGCAGGAAGACCTTGGAGCCCTTGGTCGCTTCCCCAACCTGCTTCCCATCACTTGGAAAGACGGCTGGCCCATCGTGGCAGGCGGCACAAGGCCTCCCGTCAGCTTTGTTGAAAGCATAGAGGGTCCGAGTAATCTGAGTACTCCGAAAACTCAGAAGACTCTGCCCACCAGCGATGACTTCAGCCAGAAGACTTTGGGCATGCAGTGGCAATGGAATCACAATCCTGTGCCTGGCGCTTGGAGCCTCGAGGAGCGTCCGGGTTGGTTGCGACTGAAGACGACAGGCATCACAGAAGACCTTCATCAGGCTCAAGGCATGTTGACTCAGCGCATCTTTGCCGATCCCGACAGTGCTTCAACAGCCAGCATTCGCCTCGACGTAAGCAAACTCAAGGAAGGCGACCGTGCTGGCATTTGCATCTTCCAAGACCCCTACGCTCAGATTTGTGTGGAGAAGACAGGCAAGAAAAGCTATCAGTTGATGTGGAAGCAAGATAAGGTCCGCAATGCCGGCCGAGGTTTCGAAGCAGCAGAAAAGACCATGTCAATCAAGCCAAAGAAGGGCATCGTCTATCTTTGTGCTGCCATACGCTATGGCGACAACAAGGCGTATTTCTTTTATTCCCTCGACGGCAAAACATGGGAACGTTTTGGCGGCGAGACGCAGCAGTCGTTCAACCTTACCGTCTTCGTCGGCTCTCGCTTTGGCATCTTCTGTTATGCTACCAAGCAACAAGGCGGCTATGCCGACTTCGACTGGTTCTCGACCCAATAGGGTGATTTCCGTTACCTCAAATAGTGATAGTGCTTCCGGTGCTCGAGGTATGTGAGGTCGTGCTGATGGTGGTAGGCTTCCTGCTCGAAGCGGATGTGGCGATAGGCCTCCATGCGGTCTCTGTATTTCAGGAGCAGGACGAGCCACTCGATGCCGTACCAGACGAAAAAGGGCAGGTAGAGCAGTTCCCGTTGCTGAGCCGCGTGGATGAGCTCGTGGTTGAGTTCCTCTTTGTCGAGCGGCCTGACGGATAAGATGAAGCCAAACAGGCAGATGGCCAGGAAGTCTTTTCCCAGCAGAAGGCGCTTGACCAGGTATATTTTGTGTTGCTTGCCTTTCATGTCCTTTATTTCCCGATGCAAAAGTATAACTTTTCCGTGTAATCTCCAAACACGACGCTAGGTAATGTTAAAAACTCGACGTGTCAAGTTTATCAATTCGACGTGTCAAGTTTGCCAATTCGACGTGTCGAGTTTGCCGATTCGACGTGTCATGTTTATGGACTTGGAATAAGAAAGCCTTCCTGCTTGCCAGCGGGAAGGCTTTCTTTGTATCTGCAA
Organism: uncultured Prevotellaceae bacterium; assembly: GCA_900320565.1. GTDB lineage: Bacteria > Bacteroidota > Bacteroidia > Bacteroidales > Bacteroidaceae > Physcousia. Next base: position 8,184 of record ONSR01000048.1, on the reverse strand, counting down.
GTGTTCTTTATTCTGTCGGTACGCCGCCCAGTTTGGCTGCCTGCTGGTGGTCGAGTGCCACGTTCCAGAAACGAATCTCGGACGTAGCGATGGCTTTCTCCTCGCCATCGTTGTCGGCAAAGAAGAGGGCGCCGGTGGTCAACTTCCAGTGCAGGTTGTAGGCGTTGTCTTTTTCGCAGGAGCTTACCTGAGAGCCGTTCACGTAGAGGGTCGCCCTGTTTGGTGCCTCCACGACGAAGACGATGCGATACCATTGGTTGTTGTTGATTTGGCCGTTGTAGTAGAGCGAGCCGCCCAGTCCCACTTTGTTTTGGTTGAAGAAAAGGCTGCCGTCCTTCTTGTTGGTGAGGTCGTTCTGCAAGAGTGGCACGTAGGTCGAGAGGTCGGCTCCCTTTACATCCCAAAGGATGGTGTAGGTTCCTATCTCGCTTGTGCCGAGGTTGGCGTTCATGAGCAGGCTGGAGCCTATGGGGACGAGGATGGCACCATTACCTTCTGCAGGTCCTTCAGTGATCCAGGAAGCGGGGATGGGGTCAGCATAGACATGCACGCTGCCAGAGCCGTCTGTGGCGTGCTCGGTGCTCATCAGCGTAGCCGTACCTGTGCCTGTCAGCAGGTCATTGGGATTGTCGAACGTCCAAACACCCAAAGCCTCGGGTATGGTGACCTCGATGGGTTCGCCGCTTGTCTCGACCTTGCCCAGTTTACCAACCTGACTGCTCGTCAGCATCTTGTCCCAGAAACGCAGGTCGGCAATCTCGACCGTGTGCTCTTCGCCGTCTTGGTCGGCAAAGAAGAGGGCGCCGGTGCTAATTTGCCAGTTCAACTCGTTGGCAGATGTGCTTTGGCTGACAAGGGTGCCGTCTATGTAGAGCTTTGCCTTGTTGTCGCGTACGGCAAAGACGATACGGTGCCATCCCGTCGAGGTAATCATGCCGTGGTAGCCAAGGTCGGCAGCGCCCTTACCTATGGTGCCGTTATAGACGAAGAGACTGGCGTCCTTCGTGTTCGTGAGGTCGTTCTGGAAGAGAGAGGTGTAGCCGCTTGTCTGAGCCAGATGAATATCCATGCTCCAAGTGTAAGTCGAGAGGCTGTTGGTGTTGAGGTTGGTGTTCATCAGAAGGTTGGAGCCTGCAGGCACAGAGGCGGCTCTGTCGCTCATCGACGGACCATCGACAGAATTAATGTTAGCAAAGGCAGGTCCTTCGACTGGATTGACATTGCCTGCGCTATGGAGAGCACCCTGAAGAGTGGCTACACCAGTGCCTTCCAGCAGGTTGTCAGGATTGTCGAACGTCCACCAACCGACAGGCTCGGGAACGGGAGTATCATCGGTAGGCGTGGTGAAGGTGGCTGAGAGAGGCACGGATTGGTTGTCCCAAGAGTCATAGGCAATGACCTCGGCCGTGTACTTCGTGCCACCTGCCAGGCCTTCGACCGTGTAGGAGAGCGTCTGAGGCATGTCTGTTGTAAGGTAGAACTGCGAGAAGACGAAAGCACTTTGAACTTCTGTCTCGCCGTTAAGGATGCGAACCTTATAGCGGAAGACGCACTCGTTGTCGGTGGCTTGTGGGAAGGTTATCTTCACGTCCTCAGGATAAACATCCAGCGTCAGCTTTGCGCTCTTGGTGAATGCTGGAGCAGGCAGACCGTCGCGAAGGGGAACATTGTTCGGATTGTCGTCCTTATCGCGGATGTCGGCATATTGGAACTGGCTGCCATCGAAGGGAGCCTTCAGCACCCAGCGATGTTCGGGGTCAATCTCTACGTTGCGATAGGTGTCGTAGCGACGTATCTCGATGTCGCCATTAGGTTGCTCCACGAGAATCATTCCCTCAGTCACGTAGGCAAAGCCCTCGGGGTGAATGCCTGCGTTTACAGCACCGGGATTAATCTCCGAGTAGGTAGTGCTGGCGGTATTGATGACGGTATAGTAGTTATTGCGTGTGCTATTGGGGTTAGCTCCCTGGTGGATGCTTCGCGGGTCGCCAAGTGGATAGTGGCTGTGGCCGCAGAAGACAACGGCTTGCGGGTAATCGTTCAGGACAGGGTTCAGCACCTTCATAGCCCAGGCGGCACCCTCAAGTTCGCCCCAAGAGCTATAGCAAGTCCAGCGGGGAGCGACATGTGTGAAGATGAAGATGGGCTTGCCAGGAGCATCTGCGACGGCTTGCTTAAGGTAGCGCTTCAGGGTGTTCACTACCGTGCTGGGATAGGATGTTGTGCCATTGCTGACGTTATCATCGTTGTTAGCGCTGCCGCGTTGGCTGATGGTGATGAAGGGATAGCCCTTGATGAGGACATATTGGTCGAGTGGATAGCTGCGGTTCCCGTTGAAACTCTTGAGGCCGCTCTTGTAGTTTGACTGTCCGTTGCTGTCGTAGTTATCGTGGTTGCCCATCATGAAGAGAAAGTTGTCGATGGGGTTCAGGATGTTCTGTTCGCTGCCGAAGTACTGCACGAACTCCTTATACTGACCCGTTCTGCCATTATCTGTAAGGTCGCCCACCACGGCCATTGCATCGAGCTTCCCATGTCCCGTCAAGTGCTGAAGTGCTTGCGGAATCTTCACGTTGTAGCCTGCCCCAGAATTGTTACCGACGTGGACATCGGAGATGACTGCAAAGACCAGACGCGACTCCTGCTTGACGGTGATGATGAGCGGGTGGAAGTCCTTGCTGCGAACGGAGAGTTCAGCGGTGCGGGCATCTTCGCCTGTGTTCTCGCTGACGGTGATGGTGAGTGTCCCATTTGCATAGGTTGCCTCGCACCAGTCAGCATTGCTGCTGACGGTTGCCGCATTCTGATTGGTCTCTATTTGTAGGGTCTCTGTAGCTGCCGTGAAGGGAAGGGTAATGACGCCGTCCTTAATCCTGTCCGACGCAAAGGTTGCGGCACCAGGTGTTGCCAGCGATGTGACGACATAATTCTGTGCTCGAAGCTGGAGCATGAAGCAAGGAGCAAGGAGCAAGAGCGGGAGGATATATCTTTTCATAGCTTTCATGTTTACATATTTATAATTGTGTTTACGGCATCAGGACCTTAATTGCCTTCTGCCCAATCTTTACCAGATAGACGCCTGCGGGCAGCGATACAGTGCGAGGCATCTCTTCGCCAGAGGCATCGAATAGTTGCCACTCGGCGTTGCCTGCTACGGAGATGCGTCCGTTCTTCACGCTGATGACCTGACGACCTGCTTCCATCGAGCCGATGCCTGTTTCAATCTCTACGGGGAAGAACTTCCAGGCGATGGCTGATGTGCTTTCACCCGATTCGGGATAGGCGACGGCTTCACCATCCTTGTCGGCCAAAGCGAGACAACGGCTCACGCCATCATCCTCCACGCTCTCCAGCCTATAGGTGCCTTCGCCGAGGGAGGTGAAGGTGAAACCTGTGGCGCCAGAAGTAGTGAGTGCCGTGATGTTGTGGTCGTCCTCCCAGAGGGAAGTGCCTGCAATCTGTGAGCCTGTGGCGCGGTTGGTGATAATGACTTTACCTTCTTCGCCAGCCGTCAGTTTCCATTGCGAGCGGAGGTCGTCGGCTTCCGTGGGCAGCATGAATATCATGTTCTGATATTCCTCCGAGCCTGTCGAGCCGTTCACGTCCGTCATGGCCAGTCCGTCCAAACCCGGGGCGGCGTTGCTGATGCGGTACCAATAGACGACGTCGGAGCTCAACTGCAATTCGTCGTCGAACTCTTGGGCTGCGAGCCATGCAGGTGCCAGCAAGCACAAGCCCATAAACAATCGTTTAAAAGAAATGAATGTCATAGTTGTTAGTAATGATGAAAAGGTTAATAATTCCGTTGCAAAGTTAAGGAAAAAATGTAATACTATGTCAACACTGGAAACACTAAATACCTTGTAAATGGTATAATAGTTTGTTTATTCCTCTCTGTATTGCTTTGGTGACATGCCTGCATGCGCCTTGAAGTAGCGCGAGAAGGATGTCTGCTCGGAGAAGCCAAGCTGGTTGCTGATTTGCTGAATGGTGAGTTCAGGATGGCGGCGGAGCATGGTTTTTGCCTGTATGATGACGTACTTCGCTATCCACTCGCCGACGCCGATGCCTGTGGCCTTACGGATGACGGTGCCGAAGTATTTGGGTGTCAGATTGAGCAGACCGGCGTAGAAATTCACTTCGCGGTTCTCGCGATAATGCAGGGTAATGGCTTCGTGGAATTGGGTGAGCAGTTGCTGGACGGCGGTGTCGTTGTGAATAATCTCCTTTCCATTGGCTCGCAAATAGGTTCGCACGATTCGAGCCGTGATATCCATTTGTATGGTCAGCATTTCGTCACGCTCAGGGATATCCAGCAGACTGATGTTTTTCAGCATTTTGAAGCAGGTCAGCATTACTTCGAACTGGCTGTCTGTCAGCTGGAACGAGGTGTTGTAATGGTACTCAAAGAGATAATGCTTCGGGTGGAGCTGGCTCAGGATCTTCAGGAACTTGGGCGAGATGACGAGCAGCGAGCAGAGATAGTCTTTGCTAGCCTCGTGAGCCGTCAGTATGTGGCCTGGATAGATGGCAGCATGATCATGTTCCTGGAAAGTGATGGGGTGCATGTCGTAGTCCGCTTTCAGCCAGCCCCGATGGCTTAGGGCGATGATAAGATTCTGCGACACATAGGGTTCGTCATAGACGGGCGTGCCTGTCACATTATCCAGGACAGCCAGCCCGCGCTCGTCAAGCCAGTCGTTAATTGTTTCAAGAGGATGTTTTTCGTTCTTCATGTGGGTATTATTTAGATAGTTTCCAAAGCAGGTCGTTCATCTGCCGAAGCAGACCGACAGCATCGGTATCGTCTTTATAAGTGTTGGAGCCGAAGTAACGAAGCATCTCGTCGAGGTCTTTGGCTCCTTTCAGGTTGAGTGTCGGACGGAGCAGACGTATCTTCTCATAAGCCTGAATGCCCTCTATGAGGCGCTCGAATCGGATGCTGCTGCCATCTGGATAAACCAGGTAACAGTCCCCTGAGTACCAGCTCCTCGAGTTGAAGCGGCTGTCCTGATTGGGTTGCTTAGGCCAACTGTTGTAAGCCCAGCGCAGATAGCCATCGTAACCACAAGCCTTAGCATGTACACCGAGATAAGCCGACTCGGCTGGGGGCGAGAAGGTGAAGGTGTTGGGGCGATCGGGATTGCAGCAGGTGTAGAAGGTTATCTTCTGTCCCTTAGCAGCGCGACGAGCCAGGGCCTCGCCCTTAATCAGGTTGTATTGGAAGCCGACACTGATGTCGTCAATGCGGTCGGCTGCTTCGCTCTCCACGCTGTAATTGGCTGCTCCTTCTATCTTGAACTCTGGATCGGCATCCTGAATAGTCTGCCAGGCTGCCTCCATCTGGTCTTTAGGCCGTTCGTCCATCGCGATAAAGGTGCGGCTGAACCAACCTTTCTCTCGAAGATGACGGCTGAAGTCCTTTAGGAAAGGAACGATGAAATCGTGGTATTTCTGTTCGCCGGGTTTGCAGGCAAGTTGCTTCACGCTATTTGTGGCACAGTCGTAGTAGTCGAAACGGTAGTGCCAAGGTACGAGGGTGTAGCAGTCTATCTGCTCTGTGATGCCGCACGACATCATGAACTCCACCCAGCGGTCGAAGACGGTGTAGTCGTACTTCCACGTTCCGTCAAGCTGCTTCATCTTGGCAATCATGCTCTCGAAGGGGTCGAACGTCTGTCCGTTCCACGGTCGGCTGATGACGGAGCAGGTGATGACCTTCTGTCCTGCAGCTGCTAACATTTGCATGATGGGACGCATCTTGTCGAAGTGCTGCTGGCTCCACAGCGGCACGTCATAGTATCGGGCAACGGCATAAGGGTTCTGCCAGAGGTCGAGGTGGAAGCTCCACTGGCTTGGTTCGGGCAGCACGCGGTCAGCAACCTGCAGCACGATGGGCAGGGAGAGTTTCTTGCCATCGCAGTTCAGGGAAACGGTGCCTTTATAAGTTCCTGCCTTCGCATCAGCCGGCACATGTATGTCGAGCCAGATGGGACGTGCCGTGTTGGCTTCCACCTTCAGCGTCTCGACAGGGTCGAGGCGGTCGGCAAGCAGGAAGGAGTCCTTGCGGTTCTTGAAGATATCGGTCAAGACATAGCGGACGAAGTACTTCTTCACGGCAGAAGCAGGGATGATGTTGCGCCCGCTCTTGAGGTCGCTGACGGTGAACGAGACATCCTGCAACTCTCTTGGTGTAGCAAGGATTGCCTGTGCTGAAACCCTTTCGCCGCGCCATGCACGAAGCAGAGGCGACGTCTTCGTTGTCTCTGGAACTTGAGAGCGCGAGTAGCGCACATCTATGCTGCCCCAACCGAGTGTTGGTTGTGCCAGTTGTTGCCATGCTTCCTGCGGCCCCGGCTTAGGGTCAGGCAACTCCATATCATTGACCTGAGCACTGATGGTCAGGCTAAATAGAGCGATGAAATGGGCTAAAATGAAGTTCTTCATAGTTTGTTAGTTGTTATGTCTTCCCTTTAGAGGGAGGTTTGTATGAGGCTTGCTACTTTGCATAGCTCGTCGTACCATTCTCGGCCGAAGCGTCGGATGAGTGGCTCGCGCAGGAACTCATAAAGACGGATGCCGCGTTCTGTGCCGAGGCGGATGGCATCCTCGCAGATGTTCCAACGGTGATAGTTCAGTCCCGTCAGCGGCCCCAACTTCTTCTCTCGTATAGGATAGAGGTGGCAGCTGATGGGCTTTTGTTTCAGCAGGCAGCCTTGTGAACCTCTGAAGGCGCAGTTGCCGCCGCACACGATGCTCGTCACGAGTTCGCCTTCAGGGTCAGGATAAGCAACGCCTTGCTTGTCAATGACTGCCTGAGCACCTGCCGAGAGCCTTGGCCACAGGTCGTCGAGTTGCTGCTCGATATCTGCTATCTCGTCCAACGTGACGGGTGCTCCTGCGTCTCCCTCTTCGCAACACCGTCCGTGGCAGCGCTCGATGTCGCAGCAGAAGTACTCCGTCAGGATATCCGAGTGCAGGATGACGTCGCCCACCTCAATGAGGTTACCAAACGATTGGCCTTTGCCCATGCTGCGTGAGGTATTCGTTGCACTTGAGGAAATGTCCGTTGCCCATGAAGCCTCGCATGGCACTCAAGGGGCTTGGGTGTGCACTCATCAGGACGAGGTGGCGACTTTGGTCGATGAGGGAGGCTTTTCGTCCTGCCGGAGCGCCCCAAAGCATGAAGACGAGGTTGTCGCGTCCACGATTCAGGGCAGCAATGGCAGCGTCCGTGAAGGTCTCCCAACCCTTGCCACTATGGCTGAAAGCCTGATGTTCCCTGACGGTGAGGCAGGTGTTGAGCAGGAAGACGCCCTGCTGTGCCCAACGTGTCAGGTTACCGCTCTGTGGGATGGGTGCTCCCGTCTCGGCCTTTATCTCCTTGAAGATGTTTTGGAGCGAAGGCGGGAACTGTATGCCGTCGTTAACGCTGAAGCAGAGTCCGTGCGCTTGCCCGGGGCCGTGATAGGGGTCTTGACCGAGGATGACGACACGAACCTGATTGAATGGCGTCGTATCGAAGGCGTTGAAGATGAGCCGACCGGGAGGGTAGCAAGTCCCCGCCGCGTACTACGAACTGCGTCAGTTGCTCGAAGTAAGGCTTGCTGAACTCTTCGGCAAGTTGCTGCTTCCAACTCTCTTCAATGCGAACGTCCATTACGATGTTATGTCTTAAACCACAAATTACACGAATTGCACGAATTAGCTACGCTCTTGATGTTCGCAGTTAATTGTGAATTGTGAATTATGAATTATGAATTGATGAGGCACTTGCCTGTCATTTCCTTCGGCTGCTCGAGTCCCATGATGTGCAGGATGCTGGGAGCCACGTCGGCCAGTACGCCGTTCTCTACGGTGACGTCCTTGCGGTCGGTAACGTAGATGAAGGGCACGGGGTTGAGTGAGTGAGCGGTGTTGGGAGTGCCGTCGGGGTTGATGGCATTATCGGCGTTGCCGTGGTCGGCGATGATGATAGCCTCGTAACCGGTTGCCTTCGCTGCCTCGATGACCTCACCGACGCACTTATCGACGGCTTTCACGGCAGCCTCGATGGCTTCGTAAACGCCCGTATGTCCCACCATATCGCCATTTGCGAAGTTCACCACGATGAAGTCGTACTTGTCCTGCTTGATGGCTTCCACCAGCTTGTCCTTCACTTCGTAGGCGCTCATCTCGGGCTTG
>ONSR01000088.1 GCA_900320565.1 uncultured Prevotellaceae bacterium | reverse complement strand
GCTTTCACCTCGAAGATGCAGCCCGTATAATAGTTGAGACCGCGTGCAAGCGTCAGGTCAAGTTCCAGTTGAGAGTGTAGAGTTGAGAGTTTCGAGAGGACGTATTCCACCTCGTCTATGCCTTTCTGTCCTACCTCGCTGCCAGCCAAAGCCTCGCGCATCGTCTGTATCTTCTCCTCGTTCGTGCCGCAGAGGTTGATGATGGGCTGCAGCTTCTGGATAGCTTCCTCGCTGATGCCGTCCTCGCGAAGCTCTTCGTTCACAGCATCGAGCCCAATCTTGTCAAGCTTGTCGATAGCCACCGTGATGTCCACAATCTTGTCAGCTTCGCCAATCATCTCAGCTATGCCAGAGAGAATCTTGCGGTTGTTTATCTTGATGCAAACGCGGATTCCGAAACGACGGAACACCTCATCGACAATCTGCATCAGTTCCACCTCGCAGAGCAACGAGTCGCTTCCCACCACATCGGCATCACATTGATAGAACTCGCGATAGCGTCCTTTCTGCGGACGGTCGGCTCGCCAAACGGGTTGAATCTGATAACGACGGAAAGGCAAAGCCAGCTCCTCACGATGCTGAACGACATAACGGGCGAAGGGAACAGTCAAATCGTACCTGAGACCCTTTTCGCAAAGCTGAGCAGCAAGGTGTCCTGTTGCGCCATTTGCAAGGTCATCCGTAGAGATGCCGCGCAAGAAGTCGCCGCTGTTCAGTATCTTGAAGAGCAGTTTATCGCCTTCTTCGCCATACTTGCCCATCAAGGTGGACAGGTTTTCCATTGCGGGAGTCTCGATTTGCTCGAATCCATAGAGCGAATAGACCTCGCGAATCGTGTTGAAAATGTAGTTACGACGCGACATTTCCTGTGGTCCGAAGTCGCGTGTACCCTTTGGTATGCTTGGTTTCTGCGCCATAATATCAATTCCGAATTACTGTGATTTCATTTATTATATTGCGGGTGCAAAGATACAAAATAAAATTAAGAATTAAGAATTAAGAATTAAGAATTAGGGCTTGTTTAGTCTTTTTCGCAGCATGCACAGGTGAAGTCGGAAAAGATAACACGTCGAATTGGCAAACTAAGCACGCCTAAATTGCAAACTAAGCACGCCTAAATTGCAAACTACCCACGCTTCGTCAGTTTCTTTCGCAAAGGCTCATCGTAGAAGAGCAAGCACAAGGTGGCGATGAAGACTGATGCTACGATGGTAACCAATGCAGGAGTCCAAGGCTGAGAGTACCCCTCGTAGGGATGTCCGTCACGACCTACCCATGATATATATAGGTATATCAAGGGGAAATGAACGACATATAGCGGATAGGACAACCTGCCGAGAAAAGAGACAACCTTTTGGCTTCTGCCCGTCAGTACACCCCTCGCAGCAAACCATATAATGGTGGGAAAAAAGGAAAAGATGCATACGAGTTGGTATATCGTCTCAACATCTTTGTCACCCAGCCAGGGAAGTCCAAGAAGCACGACTAAAGCAAGGCTGCAAATAAGGAACATTGGGTGGTGCAGAGCCTTGGGCTGTCGCTGACGGAAGACACGTGCCATCAGCAATCCCATAGGATATGCATAAAGCATTCGGAGTGCTCCACCACAGAAGTTCATGGATTCGGAAGACCAACCATACGCGATGCCTCCTTCTTCGGTCAGTAGGGCAAAGCCTGCGACGGAAACAATACTGCATGCAACCCACACCCTAAGCCATTTGGTGGATAGCTTCTGAAGCAACACCCCATAAAGCAGGCTGCCGATATATTCAAAGAAAAGCGACCATTGAGGGCCATTCAGAGGGAAAATTTCCGTGTTGCCACGAACCTCAACGCTTGAGGGAGAAGGTATCATGAAGAGTCCCAACAACGTAACAATCATCAATGCCTCGATAGAGACTTGCGTGCCGTCCCATTTCGTCATGCCTTGCACTACGAAAGCCACAACTCCTATCAGTACGCCCATCACCACCATCGGGTGCAGACGAATCAGTCTTCGCTTTAGGAAATTCTTGAGAGTCAGTCCTCTTTTATCATAGGCATAACCCATCACGAAGCCTGAAAGGATGAAGAAGAAATCGACGGCCAAGAAGCTGTGAAAGAACTCGCTGACCGGTGTAGGCCAAACGAAGAAGCTCTTCGAGTCGTTGAACACGTGGTAGAACAACACCATCAATGCTGCCACGCCTCTCAACCCATCCAGCAAGTCGTATCTCTGATTGTTCATGTTTTAGCTGCATTTGAGAGAGCAAAGATACGAATAAGCAAGCGAAACGCCAAATAATATGGCAAAATACATACATAATAGGGGATTTTTTCGTACTTTTGCATGCGCAAATAAGATAGTATAATGAATTTCTTTAAGAAGAAAGACAAGGAAGTTCCGAAGCCTTTGGAGCAAGACAGTCAAAGCCAAGAGGCATCGCAAAGCCCTATTGATGGGGGAATAAACTTCATCATCGAAGACACCTCTGTCCCGCATCCCAGACGCGACAGCCGTATTCTGAACTCTACGCAACTGCAACGTGTGAAGGATGCCAAGAAGTTGGCCGAGACAAAGTTGGCAGGTCTGGAGGAGAACCTGGAACGCCTTAAGGCTCAACAACAATGGCTCAGACGTTACCAAGAGACAAGCATGGCTTTGGAACGAGAGAAGAAACATCTCTTCGAGCTCAACAAGCAGAAAGCCGTGATGGCAAAGGACTCGAGCATGCTGGAACGTTACGACCTCTTCGAAGGCATTCATGGCGTCTATCAGAAACTCGCCGTCGTGAAGGAACAGATTGGCAGGGACAAGCGAGGGCTGAGCCTGCTGGAGCGAGAAGCTGACGAGAACCGGCAGAAGATGAATGAGCAGGAGAAGCGGCAGCAGCAAGCAAACGAGCAGTACAAAAACGCCTCAACAAGCCTGCACGATGTTTTCGATCATGTCTGCAGCGCTCATGGACTGACAGGAAACAACGAGGCTCTTGATGCTGAAATGGCTTTCCTGACAGATTATAATAATAAGGTAAAGGAAGATACGAAGGCACTCTCTTCCCTGATAACAGAAAAAGAGAGGGAGACCGGGACGCTGCAAAACGCCTTGGAACAACTTCGCAGCAAACGGCAAAGCATGGAAATTCACGAAAATATGCTTCGCCATGGAGAAGCTGTCCTCTTGCAACTCAAGCACTTGGAAGACAGAGACAAGCGCAGGACCGAGTTCCAACAGCGACGTCAGCAAGCCATAAAACGTCAGAACGAAGAGAATGAGTTGCTGAGCAGAACTTTCTCGCAATTCCAGGACCTCGTTTCTCAAAGTGAAACAGCTGAGGCAGAGTTGAGTATGCACCGCTCGTACATTCAAGGTCAAGACGGCTTGATGCTTCAGGAAAGAGCCCTGATGCTGAAAGGCCGCAGGCAAATGTTGCACTCTGCCCTTTCCCTTTGGAAGCGCATAAGCACAGGATATGAGAGCATCGAAGAGAAGAGTCGCCGAGTTACTGCGCTTCGTCTGCATATTCAACATCTGGAAGAAGGTGTTCACGAACTGGAAGAAGAAGCCGGAAAAGCGCAAAGGCTTTGCAAGGAAAAAGAATATACCTATCTGCTGAGCAAAGGTCAGGACATCATTCAGCTGCGAGCTGACCTCAAAGAAGGCGTCAGCTGCTCAGTTTGTGGTGCGACACATCACCCCTATCACAGCGATACAATACTCGACCAAAGCAAGCTCATCGGCGAGATGAAAACCGATTACGAGATGCTAGCCTCGGAAGCAAATGCCAAAGCTCAGCAACTCTCGGAAATGCAAGCTGAATTGGCAACGGCACAAGGCCAGCTTAGTGCTGAAGAGGAAGCGCTCAACGCCATCCGAATCCGCCAGAACGAGGATGTACTGGAATGGAAACTCTACTCACAACTCGACCCCACCTTCGTCGAATGCTCTGAAAGTACGAACCTCGACGCAAGGACAGCCTTAATCCGTCAATTCATTGAGAATGTCAGCAGAGATGCAGAACTTGCAGAGAAAGAGCTCGAGACTTTTACCTTCCACCAAAGCAGCATCGCCAAGATAAGCGAAGAACTGCAGAAACTTGAGCAGAAGAAAAGTGAAGTGAATGTCCGTTTGAGCGAACTCAATACTGGTCTGCAAGTGCTCAGCCGCGAGGTAGAACAAATAGGTCAACGACTCGAAAGCATCAACAAACAGTTCACTCGCCTCTATGAGAACATGATGCAAACAGTTACCATCAAGGACTGGTATTCCACCTGGCAGAAGAATCCTGAGCAGCTGTACGAGCAAATACAGAAACTCATCACAGATTGGTTCGCCACAGAAGAAGGTATTGCTGAGAAGCAAGCCAGCCTTGATGTAGAGAATGCCAACCTTGAGGGAATGAAAGCATTGCTGCAATCGCTCAACCGAACCCTGTCTGTCACCCAAAAGCGTGCAGAGGACCTGGAAGGAAGAAAGGCAGAGAACATCAAGGCTTACCAGCAAATGATTCCTGACATGAATGCCAAAAGCCTTCATCAGAAACACCTTCAGAATCTAAGAGATGCCCAAGAACGTTTCGAGAAAGAGCGGAAACTGTCGGACAGCATTCGTCACGATAACGATATGATGCAAGGTCGTCACGACTATTATCTGGAACATATTGCAAGGTTGGAAGGCGAACAGAAGGAACTTAGCGAGAGGCTCGACCTTTGGATGCATGCTTTCAACCTGCAGCATCCGCCTGTTCAACTGAGCGAACTCGACGATGTCTTTGCCGACGGAAAGGATTGGAGCAAGATTCGAAGTAGCCTAAAGCAAATAAACAGAGACATGCTTTTGTGCCAGGCAAAGGTCGAAGACCTGAACAGTCGCCTCATAGCACTCGATACAGAAGACGGACGTTGCAGCACGCAGTCGCCTGACATTCAAGAAAGTATTGCAGCAAAGCAACAGACCTTGACCAAGCAACGCAGCGAAACAATGATGCTGATTGCCCGACTCTCCGTTCAACTTGAAGACCACGAACGTGCCCTCTCTGCCGAACGCAACTCTGCCGAGATGTCTGCAAGAAGTCATCCCGAAATAAACCTCGCATAAATCTTAAATAAGCATAAACTCTAAACATTAATCTCTCAACTCTCAACTTTTTTCCGTACCTTTGCAGCCGATTAAACTCATAATTCTTAACTCTTAACTAAATATGAAACGTACACTCACACTCATCGTTGCTGCTGCCTTTACTATTGGCAGTCAGGCACAGGCAATCTACAAAGCAACTAAGTATCATGCTCCCATCAAGGTGGAGAAGAAGTGGAAGGGATACAATCCTGGTGATGTTGAATTCCACGACGAAGCACCTTTCTCGGAAGGCTCCAAGATTTACCACAACATCATCCCTAATCCTGCTCCCTACATTCAGGAGAATGCATTGCGTGTCCTGCAGACTCTTTAACCGAAAGACCCGAATGTGCCTCGCCTGAAGCGCATCGTCTATACCATTAAGGACTATAACGGCATCAGCGAGAAGTACGGAAGCGGTGATTATGTTGGTATTCGTTACAGCACAAATTGGATTGAGCGTTGCTTCGCTGGAAACGATACTTTGCGTCTCGACTACGAGACTCGTGGCGTCCTCTATCACGAGTTGACTCATGCCTATCAGCTCTCTCCTGAAGGTTGTGGACAGTATGACGGCAAGAGCGAATACTGGCTCTTCATCGAAGGCCTTGCAGATGCAGTTCGCGTGGCTTGCGGATGCTTCGACCAGGACTTCAGCAGCAAGGACCGCACGCGTGGCGACTCTTGGCGAAAGGGTTATCGCGTGACGGGTTACTTCCTCTACTGGTTGCAGCTCAACAAGGA
>ONSR01000108.1 GCA_900320565.1 uncultured Prevotellaceae bacterium | reverse complement strand
TTGTACTTTTGTACGACAAAATGGCAATGAGAAGACTTAAGAAGAAGATATTTTTAGGCCTGTTTGGTGGCACAGTCCTGCTGCTTGGGGTGGTAAGGTTGGCGTTTCCCGAGGTGACGGGTGGCGAGAAGACTGATGAAACACAACCAGTCGAAGAGCCAGTACTCACACGAGAAAACTCCAGTACTCACACGAGAAAACTCCAGTACTCACACGAGAGTACTGGCGAGATACCGAGTGTAGTCGAGCAGAATAACCTGTCGATTGACTCGGATGGGCCTGTGAAGTGGCATCCCGTCCTGAGTGTCCCATCGTATGCTGCCTGCTTCCCTGACGTCCAGGACGTGCAGATCGTGGCAGCCAAGAAGTGGGGCGTCAGTCCTGTTCGCGACAGAAAAGAGGCCGAGCAGCGCAGGAAAGAGCTCGTCTATATTGGTGCCAATCCCTTCTACTGCATCGATAAAGGGATGACTCACAGCATTCCCTACCTCGTTCCGCGTGCCAGCCATTTGCTTTCGACGATAGGTCGCAACTATATGGACAGCCTATATATAAAAGGTATTCCTTTGCACCAGATCATCGTGTCGAGTGTCTTGCGGACGCAGGACGATGTGGCTCGCCTGCAGCAACGTAATGGGAATGCGACAGAGCAGAGTTGCCACCTCTTCGGCACCACGTTCGACATCTGCTACAACCGCTTCTCGACGGTCTCCCCTCCAGGTCAGCCCGAGCGAAGAGCCGTGCAAAGCGACACGCTCAAATGGGTGCTGAGCGAAGTGCTGCGTGACATCCGAGAGAAGGAGATGTGTTACGTCAAGTATGAAGTCAAGCAAGGTTGCTTCCACATAACGGTCAGATAGTTAAAAAAAGTTACCTTTGTTCCCATCGATTAAACTTTTCGACCTCCGTTTAGGTCAAAAGGGTGTGACAAGAACATAAGTAACATAACTAAATTAACCAAAATGAAAAAGACAATTATCGTGGCAGCCCTGGCTCTGTTGAGCAGTGTTGCCGTCAGCGCTCAAGAGCGCATGAGTGCAGAACAACGTGAGAAAGCAATCGCCGAACGCATCGGCAGCGCAGCAGATCGCATGGCTAAAGACTTCGACCTGAAGGACGACGCAAAGAAGTCGTTTGTGGAAACCTACACAGCCTACCAGAAAGAAATGTTCGCAACCAATCAGAACCAAGGTCAGCGCCTTGAGCAAAATGGTCGCGACGGCGAGAAGAAAGAACTGACGAAGGAAGAAGCGGAAGCACGCATCAAGCAGAACTTCGAACGCCAAGAGCAGCAGATTGCTACGATGCAGAAGCGTCTGGAGGTTCAGAAGAAGTATGCCGAAGAGTTTGGCAAAGTGCTGACTCCCCAGCAAGTGCTGAAGGTGCTCAATCCTCAGCGCGGTCAGCAAGGCGGTCGCGACCAGATGCGTCGTCAAGGTAATGGTGACAACCAACGTCGTGGAGGCTTCGAAGGCGGTCCTCGTGGCGGTGGCTTCGGCGGCGGCAATCGTGGTGGCGGCTTTGGCGGCCCTGGCGGCGGTGGCTTCTAAGACAAGCATAATACATAAAAAGATAAAGAAAAAGGTCCAAAGTCTTGCTGCTTTGGACTTTTTTTTGTAGTTTTGCAAGCAAAACTAACATATAACATAACTATGGGAAGAGTACTGATTATCGGAGCTGGCGGCGTAGCTACCGTTGCCGCTCATAAGGTGTGCCAGAATCCTGACACATTCCAAGAAGTGATGATTGCCAGCCGTACGGAGAAGAAATGTACCGCCTTGGCTGAAGTTCTTAACAAGAAATATGGCACGAAGGTCAAGACTGCGCAGGTCGATGCCGACAGTGTGGAGCAGCTCGTCAAGCTGTTGAGCGACTATAAACCCGACATCGTGATGAACCTCGCGCTGCCTTATCAGGACCTCACCATCATAGAGGCTTGCCTTGAGACGGGTTGCAACTATCTCGACACTGCTAACTACGAGCCCAAAGACGAAGCACACTTCGAGTATTCTTGGCAGTGGGCATATCGCGAGAGATTTGAGAAGGCTGGGCTCTGCGCCATTCTGGGTTGCGGCTTCGACCCAGGCGTGACGAGCATCTTCACAGCTTACGCAGCCAAACATCACTTTGACGAGATTCAGTATCTCGACATCGTGGACTGCAACGCAGGCAACCATCACAAGGCTTTTGCCACGAACTTCAACCCCGAAATCAACATCAGAGAGATTACGCAGAAAGGTCTCTACTGGGAGAATGGCAAGTACATCGAGACGGAGCCGATGGAGATTCATAAGCCTTTGACCTATCCCGGCATCGGTCCCAAAGAGAGTTATCTGCTCCATCACGAGGAGATAGAGTCGCTCGTCATCAATTATCCGACCATCAAGCGCGCGCGTTTCTGGATGACATTCGGTCAGCAGTACCTCACTTACCTTGATGTAATCCAGAACATCGGCATGAGTCGTATCGACGAAGTGGAGTACAAAGCACCCAAGGCAGACGGCAGCGGCGAGGCAGTTGTCAAGATTGTTCCCCTGCAGTTCCTCAAAGCGGTGCTGCCCAATCCACA
>ONSR01000056.1 GCA_900320565.1 uncultured Prevotellaceae bacterium | reverse complement strand
TGCATATTTATTATGTGTTTGCTCTCTTTGGTTCGTTTTATGCAGGAAAATGCATAAAATGAAGCCATCGCCCTCTGATTTTTCACTTTTCACTTTTCACTTTTCACTTTTTTCCGTATCTTTGCACTCGGATTCACGGTAAAAAGATAACAAATTATGTTTTATTGGACACGTTTAATTTAAAGTAAAGTATGAAAAACGTCCCTTACAAGATCTATTTGAGTGAGGAAGAGATGCCCACCAAGTGGTACAATGTGCGTGCTGACATGAAGATAAAGCCGGCACCACTGCTGAATCCAGGCACAGGACAGCCGCTTACAGCTGCTGAGATGGAACCCATCTTCTGTAAAGAACTCGTAGCGCAGGAGCTCGACAACGATACCAAGTGGTTCGACATTCCTGATGAAGTGCTCGGCTTCTACAAGATGTTCCGCCCCAGCCCACTCGTTCACGCGAAGTTCCTGGAACAGGCGCTCGACACGCCTGCCAAGATATTCTATAAGTTCGAAGGCAACAACACGAGCGGCTCGCACAAGTTGAACTCGGCTATTGCACAGGCTTACTATGCCAAGAAGCAAGGGTAGAAAGGCGTTACCACCGAGACGGGTGCAGGCCAATGGGGCACGGCGCTCAGCATGGCTTGCCAGTACTTCGGCCTCGACCTCAAGGTCTTCATGGTGAAGTGCTCATACGAGCAGAAGCCTTTCCGCCGCGAAGTCATTCGCACTTACGGCGCCAGCATCATTCCCTCGCCCAGCGACACGACTCAGGTTGGCCGCAAGATATTGGCTGAGTTCCCTGGCACAACGGGGTCACTCGGTTGCGCCATCTCTGAAGCAGTCGAGGTGGCTGTTACCAACGAAGGCTATCGCTACGAGCTGGGTAGCGTCTTGAATCAGGTACTCTTGCATCAGTCCGTTATCGGCCTCGAAGTGCAGGCAGCGCTCAAGAAGTACGGCATCAAGCCCGACATCCTCATTGGATGTACCGGTGGCGGCAGCAACCTCGGTGGCTTTGCCGCTCCTTTCCTTGGAGAAGTGCTGCGTGGCGAAGCAAACTACAAGATAATCGGAGCTGAGCCAGCCTCTTGCCCGAGCTTCACCCGAGGCGTTTATGCCTACGACTTCTGCGACACGGGTTGCATCTGCCCCTTGGCAAAGATGTACACCATCGGCAGCCAGTTCATTCCCTCGGCCAACCATGCAGGCGGACTTCGCTTCCACGGCATGAGTCCCATCCTGTCCGAACTCTACGACGAAGGCCTCTTCGAAGCTCGCGCTTACGAGCAGACCGCAGTCTTCGAGGCAGCAGAAATCTTTGCCCGTGCAGAAGGAACACTGCCCGCTCCCGAGAGCAGCCACGCCATCCGCGCAGCCATCGACGAAGCCCTCAAATGCAAGGAAACAGGCGAAGAGAAGGTCATCGTCTTCAACCTCTCAGGCACCGGTTACTTCGACCTCTATGCCTACAAGGCCTTCAACGACGGCACGATGAGCGACTACATTCCCACCGACGAGGAAATCAAAGCCGCCCTCGACAAACTGCCAAAAGTGTGACCCCTAGCCCCCTTTAGGGGGAATAATAAAGCGCCGCAAGTTAAGACATTCATCTAAGCTTGCGGCGTTCTTTATTTATCCATGTGAAGTTGGTCAACTTAACACGCCATCTTTGCAAATTAAGCACGTTAAGTTTACAAACTAGGCACGTTAAGTTTGCGAATTAGGCACGCCTAGTTTGGCAATTAGGTTGCCTTCGTTGTAAAACAAAGCAGGCCTCCGTTGGGAAGCCTGCTTTTATTGATGTGCGGAGGTTCGTTATCCTCCGAAGTTGTCGAAGCGGATCATGTCGTCCTCTACACCGAGAGAGTGCAAGAGGTCGAGCACGGTCTTTGCCATCATTGGAGGTCCGCAGAGGTAGTACTCGCAGTCCTCGGGAGCCTCGTGTGCCTTGAGGTAGGTGTCGCCCATGACGGGTGCCACGAAGCCCGGCGTGTACTTGATGCCTGCTGCATCGGCCTTCGGGTCGGGACGGTCGAGCGCCAAGTGGAAGTGGAAGTTGGGGAAGTCCTTCTCGAGCTGCAGGAAGTCGTCGAGGAAAGGAATCTCCTCCAGAGCACGTGCGCCATAGAAGTAGTGCATGGGACGCTGACGGTCTTCGTCCTTCACGCCGTGACCCTTCAACATGTGCATAATCTGAGCACGCAGAGGAGCCATACCGGCACCGCCACCAACCCAAATCATCTCACGACCTGTGCCGTACTGCGGACGGAACTCTCCGTAAGGACCGCTCATGATGACCTTGTCGCCGGGCTTCAGCGAGAAGATGTACGACGAAGCGATACCCGGATTGACGTCCATGAAGCCAGGGCCTTGCTCCTTCGGCTTGAAGGGAGGCGTAGCGATACGGACATTGAGGGTGATGATGTCGCCCTCGTCGGGATAGTTGGCCATAGAGTAAGCGCGGATGGTTTCCTGCGGGTTCTTGCACTTGAGTGGGAACAAGCCGAACTTCTCCCAAGCAGGCAGATAAGTGTCGCCGATGAGGCTCTTGTCGAAGTCCTTGTCGTAGTCGATGCAATCGAATGCAGGAATCTTAATCTGTGCGTAAGAACCGGGCTCGAAGTCCATGTGCTCGCCAGCGGGCAGAGCCACCTTGTACTCCTTGATGAAGGTTGCCACGTTCTTGTTGCCAATCACGGTGCACTCCCATTCCTTTACGCCCATTACTGAGTCGTCAACCTTAACCTCGAGGTCGCCCTTCACTTTGCATTGGCAACCGAGACGCCAGTGGTCCTTAATCTGCTTGCGTGTGAAGTGGCCTTTCTCAGAGTCGAGAATCTCACCACCACCAGCAGTTACCTGAAGCTTACATTGTCCGCAAGAGCCCTTGCCGCCGCAGGCTGAGGGAAGGAAGATGCCTTCCTGACTCAACGTGCTCAGCAGAGAAGCACCCTGAGGAACAGAGAGCGTGTCCTTGCCGTTGATTGTTACATTCACGTTACCACTTGGTGACAGATAAGCCTTCGCAACGAGAAGGATTGCCACCAGTATCATAATAATAGTAAGGAATACTCCTATACTGGTTAAAACCAAATTCATATCCATATTCTGTTCCTCCTATTATTAGATGTTAAGGCCAGAGAAGCACATGAAAGCAAGTGCCATCAGACCAACTGTGATGAATGTAATGCCGAGACCCTGCAGAGGCTTGGGTACGTCGGTGTAAGCCATCTTCTCGCGAATAGCAGCCAGACCAACAATGGCCAGCAGCCAACCGATACCGGAACCAAGTGCATAGGCAATGGCATCACCAAATCCACCGATGAACTGAGCATTGGTGGGCTCCATCGTGACGCGCTGCTGCATGAACAAGCTGGCACCCATGATGGCACAGTTTACTGCAATCAGAGGCAGGAAGATGCCCAGGGCTGCATAGAGCGAGGGACTGAAGCGCTCCACAATCATCTCCACCAACTGCACGATGCCTGCAATGACGGCAATGAACAGGATGAAGGCAAGGAACGTCAGGTCGACGCCTGCCACGATGGCATCAGGGCCGAGGACGTACGTCTGCAAGGCATAATCCACAGGCACCGTGACGAGCAGCACGAAGGTGACTGCCACGCCCAGGCCAAGGGCTGTCTTCACATTCTTGGATACGGCCAGGTAAGAGCACATACCCAGGAAGAAGGCGAATATCATGTTGTCCACAAAGATGCTGCGGACAAAGAGACTAATCATGTGTTCCATAGTTTACTTCTCCTCCTTATTTATTGAGCGATGTGCCCAGATTACACAACCTACGATGATAAGGCTCATGGCTGGCATCACCATCATGCCGTTGTTCTGATACCAACCTCCGTTGGAGACGTACCAGCTGGCAGGAATGACGTTGTAGCCGAAGAGAGTGCCGAAGCCGAAGAGCTCGCGAACGAAGCCCACGATGACGAGGATGGCAGCATAGCCGAGGCCGTTGCCAATGCCGTCGAGGAACGAAGGCCAAGGACCGTTCTGCATAGCGAAGGCTTCGAGACGACCCATCAGGATACAGTTGGTGATGATGAGGCCTACATAGACACTCAGCTGCACGCTGACGTCATAGACGTATGCCTTGAGCAACTGGCTCACGATCGTTACGAGCGCAGCCACAACCACAAGCTGCACGATGATGCGGATGCGGTTGGGAATGGTCTTGCGCAGCAGGGATATAATCACGTTGGAGAATGCCGTAATGACCGTCACGCTGAGTCCCATCACGATGGCGGGCTTCAGCTGACTCGTCACAGCCAATGCCGAACAAATGCCAAGCACCTGCACGGTGATGGGGTTGTTCACGTTAAGGGGATTGGTGAATGCGGCTTTATTCTCGTCAGAAAACAATTTACTCATATTCTTTTCCTCCTCTTTTCTTATTGTTCAACATTGGTTTCTTCGTTCTCTTCTGCTTCGGGCTCGGCCTCAGGCTCGGCCTCAGGCTCGCTTGCTGCACAGCCAAGGAACTCCTTGTAGGCAGTCAGACCTTCCTTCACCATTGCGGCAACGCCGTTGCTGGTAAGGGTTGCACCGGTCACGCCGTCCACCTCGAACTCACTTTGAGCAGCACCAGCCTTTGTGACTGTGAGAGCAACATTACCGTCCTCACCGAAGATGGGCTTACCGATGAACTGGTCTTGGAACCACTTCTCGCCGATACGAGCACCAAGGCCAGCAGTCTCACTTTCGTGATAGAAGTAAGTGCCGAGCACTTTGTCCTTCGCCTCGTTCACAGCGATGTAACCCCAAAGGCCGCCCCAAAGGCCGCGACCCACAACAGGAAGCACATAAGCCTGTTCGCCTTGAGCTGTCGTAGCGGTGAAGACATGCAGCTCGCCATTCTTGATGAGAGAGCCGTAAGTCGTGTTGAAGCTACCTTCATAGGGCTTCAGCTCGCCGTCGGCAAAGACGTTGTCCTTGACGTTCTTCTCGTACTCGGCAGCCACGTCGATGGTAGCCTTGTCGTAACCGAGAGCAGAGAGAATCTGTCCCTTCGTATCGTTTGCCACGTTGGCGTCCTGTGTCTCCTTCAAAGCAGAAGCCACGAATGCCAGCAAGAAGGCAACGATGATAACCATTACTGCTGCATAGCAGAAGGTATATACATTTCCGTTTGTATTCAGTTTCATATCGTTGTCCTCCTTACTTTACTGTGGCGCGCTTAGCACGCATGTTAATGTTGCTCTGTACGAAGCAGTAGTCGATGAGGCTTGCAAAGAGGTTCATCAGCAGGATGGCCAGCATCATACCTTCGGGATAACCCGGGTTGAGGACGCGAACCAGGACTGCGATAAAGCCGATGAGCAGACCATAGACGTACTTGCCGCATTCTGTACGACAGCTTGTAACGGGATCGGTTGCCATGAAGACTGCACCGAAAGCGAAGCCGCCAAGAACGAGTTGCTCGTACCATTGAATGTGAGTCAAGCCGAGAGCTTGCATGAGATAGCCTGTTGCGGCACCACCTACGAAGACGCTCAGCATGGTCTTCCAGCTTGCTATGCCAGTCCAAAGCAGCAACAAGCCGCCAAGAGCGATGGCAATCACACTGGTTTCGCCAATACAACCAGGAATAAGACCTGTGATGGCGTTCTGAATCGTTTCAGGAGCAAAGCCTTGGAAGCCAGCCTGAGCTGCCTCGCCAAGAGGTGTGGCTGCGGTATAGGCATCAGTAGCCTTGTAGCCAAGACCGAAGATAGTGTCCTGAGCGACCCAAACCTTAGCGTCGCCTGTCATAGCAGCAGGATAGCTGAAGAACAGGAAAGCACGGGTGATGAGGGCAGGATTGAAGATGTTCATGCCAGTTCCGCCGAAGATTTCCTTCGCGAGAATCACACTGAAAGCAACGGCGATGGCGAGCATCCAAAGCGGACAAGTGACGGGCACAATCATGGGAATGATGATGCCCGAAACAAGAAAGCCTTCCTGGATTTCCTCGTTCTTCCATTGAGCGACGGTGAACTCGATGCCGAGACCAACAACGTAGCTGACAACAATCTTAGGCAGAACGGCCAGGAAGCCGTACCAGAACATGCCCCAGAACGTAGCGTCGGCCAGATGACCTGTAGCGAGAGCGTTCTGGTAACCCACATTGAACATACCGAAGAGCAGGGCTGGCAGCAGAGCAATCACCACGAGACTCATGATGCGCTTGCTGTCGATAGCATCGTGGATGTTCACGCTACCTACGCGGCTTGTTGTGTTCGGAACGAAAGCAAACGTCTCGAAACCGTCCACCAACGAGCGGAAAGCATGGAACTTGCCACCTTCCTCAACGTAGGGATGTATGTTATCGAATAGTTTCTTTATTGGATTCATAACTTATATAATAATGTGTTAAGCATTTTCCTTTCTGAGGATGTCCAACCCTTCGCGTACGATACGCTGCAACTCGAGCTTTGAGCTGTCCACGAACTCGGCGATAGCGAAGTCCTCGGGAGCAACCTCGTAGATGCCCAGAGCTTCCTGACGGTCGATGTCTCCTGCGATGATGGCCTTCACGAGATAGCCTGCGTAGATGTCCATCGGGAAGACTTTGTCGTACTCGCCGCTCATGATCATGTGACGTTCGCCTCCTTTGACGCGTGCATCGATGACGTATTCCTTCTTCTTGCCCAAGAGCCAGCTGAAGTAGCTGCGATGGGTCGAGAAGGTGTTGAAGCGTGGCATGATCCAGCCCAACATCTCGTCTGCGTGGTCACCTTCGGGAATGACGTTCACTTCGGTTGCATGAGCACCGAGGAAACCTTCGGCCGTGGTCTTGAGACCCGTCATCACGTTGCCGCTGATGATGCGAGCACCCTCAGCATTAATCGTGCCGTCGAGGAGCGTGGTCAACTTCTGGCCGACCTTCACCTTGTAGTACTTGGGTGCCTTCACTTCGCTACCAGCAAGCGCAATGGTGCGAGTAAAATCGACTGTGCCAGTCTTCAAGAGACGACCCAGGAAGATAACCTCCTCAGCTCCAAGAGTCCAAACCACCTCGCCCTTGTTGATGGGGCAGACGTGATTGATTTGAACGCCCACATTACCTGCAGGAGCTGGACCGTCGAAGATGTTCACTTCGCAGTCCTTAGCCTCGGTCAGAGCCTTAGTGGTCTGCTTTGCGCTCACGCCAAGATAAACCCTTGCCAACTTTGCCAAAGCGGAAAGACCAGCCTGGAACTCAGCCTCCTGACCCTGGAGGACGTACTCGAAGTCCTGACTCAGCGGCATGCTGTTGAACGCGCTCACAAAGATAGCCTTCGGAGCGTCCTCAGGATTTGCCACCACATCGTAGGGACGTTGGCGCAGGAAAGCGAACAGACCGCTCTCCAACATGAGCGCCTTCAGGTCACCCTTAGTGTCGAACTGGCGTGCTTCCTGCTTCTCGTCAGCCTTCACGCGGATGCTCAGCAGTTTGCGACGGTCGCCGCGCTCCACCAGGCTTACTGTTCCGCTGACAGGGCTCACGAACTTCACTTCGGGATGCAACTTGTCAACGAACAAGGCATCCCCAGCCTTCACGGCATCACCCTCCTTGACCACCACCTTGGGTTTCACGCCAGTGAAGTCATCGGGGACGAGCGCATACTCGCCCGGACAACTTACGGTCGCGGTTTCCTTCGTGGCTTTGCCTTTGAGATTGATGTCGAGGCCTTTGCGTAACTTAATTACTTTTGCCATATCTGGGATTAATAAAAAAATGTTTTATTTTCGCGGCGCAAAATTATAAAAAAAATAAGAGAAAAACGAACTTTACATGAGATTTTCCTTAAAAAGGAAGGTTTTATGATGAATTCTTCCTAAAAAGCAGAATAGCGCAGACTGTGAAAAAGACAACAATTTATCAACTTAATCCAGAAAAAGTAGGAGGCTCTCAAACCTAAAAAACTGTTTAGGCAGCTTAACGACCATATCACCACTTCCTGCACTTCCGTAAATTCCTTTAGTCATTTTCTTTCTCCATTTCCTTCTCCATACGTTTCCGTGCTTTTCGCAAAGCACGCCTTTCTTTGCGAGAAAGGTGCTGTTCTTGCTCAGCATCATCTATCTTAGAGGAAACATCAAAATCTTGGGACTCTTGCTCTATAGTCTCCAATGATTCTGAAGATTCCATGTCTGCCTCTAATAAGGGAGTCGTCTCTGCTGAAGGTTGTTGTTCCTTGCTGTCACTAACCTCTTTTTGACCTTTAGATTGTGGAGTAGAGACTTCTAATTGGGAACTTCCCTTTGAGGCTGTTTTTTCAATTTTTTCAGAGCCACCTTTCCCCTCATTATTATCTCCATTAATTGCAATAGCAATGACAACAATAATAGAAATTATAAACAAGAATATCTTAGTGAGGCATCCAGTTTTTTGATGTTCTGCATACTCTTTGTCATTTAGGATTTTCTCCACTCTACCTTTAGAATCACGAATGATGTACTGTGCCATAATGACTCCTTTTTATATTCTTCAAAATTATAAATATTTTATTTGATTATGCATATATACTCGATTTACTTTTTTCTAGCAAATTTATGGTATTCGTTTTATATCGTCACATTCAATGAACTCTATCTCTGGTTGGCAAAGGGCACTGATGGCTTCCATCTGCTTTCTATATTCTGCCAATTCTTGCTCAATGCCTTCTGCGGTCAAGGAAACAAGTGTAAACAAAGGCATGTTCAAAAGATATTTGGCCGCCATTTTGCTCATGCCAAGTTCTTCTTGAAGTTTTATGGCTGCGCCTTCTGGGGTGCTGGATTTCTTGATAATTAGGACGATAGTATTAAGTACTTGGTCATCCGCATCTAAGAGCGCCTTCAGTTCTTTAAGGCTTTTGACTTTGTTCGTGATTGCCTTGCATATTTCCTTAAAGTTCTCATCAAGAATCTGATAGAAATCGCCTTTGATTGTAAGAGTGGATTCTCCGCTTTTGTTTCTGATTGTTGTTTCCATATTATTTATCATATTTAAACTCTACATCTGATGGTAGATTGAACTCATCAATAATTAAATCTTTAGCCTGTGGGTAATCATTAATCCAACGTCCCACCATAACATAAAATTTATTAGTGTCCTTGAAGACTCTGCCTCTTGGTACATTATACCCGTCAACGTCATTATAAAATGGTGAGTCTTTCTTATTCCTTGCAACTGCACGATAATGTTCTTTCTTCCATACCTGATCATGCCTTCTAGAAGATGTCTTCAGTGATTGTTCTTTTAATGTGTCAGGATCTACCGAATCAACACCAAACAATTCGTCTTTAACAACATCATACCAAAATATACCAACCATTGGTTTGTCTGCAGATGCCTTACGCATTACCTCCTCAACTTGAGAACGTTCCGTGTCTGAAAGCCTTCTTAAATTCATACAACTCTTAAATCATATAATAACACTTCAAATTCCTACACTCTTACAAAATGATATCTTTAAACTTGTACATCACTATACGAATATTACTGATTTATCACATATAAATTCTCAATAAACTTGGTTTCATATGCAGCACTAATTGCCCTTATAAATAGAGGAAGAACATCATACACATGCACCTTCACCGTCTATGTCGTGCCAAGCGCCGCCGAGAACTGTCTGTACTCTCACTCGGCCGTTCTTGAACCATTGCACATTGCTCCATACAAACGGGAGTGCTACCTTACCAGTCATGTCGATAAAGCCCCACTTCTCATTATCATCTTGCACACCAGCCAAGCCTTCAGAGAACCAGAGGACTTTCTTCCATTGATAAGGAATTACGAGCCGACCTGATTTATCAATGAAGCCCCATCTGCCATCAGCATTCCTAACTCCTGCCAGTCCTTCATTGTACTCTCTTATTTCCTTCCACTCTTTTATGAAACCCTCGCCCATATCAAACTTATAGCTCGCCAACACTTGGCTAACTGCATGGGCTTTTAGGAAGGCCTTGGGGTTACTAGTAAGACGCTGCCAGACTTTTTCTTTCGTCTCGGTTGAAAGGTCAGATGCCTCAAAGACTTCTTGCTTGTATGCTTCTATTTGCTCGGTGTCGCCTCGCTGAATGCTCAGACGGATATGATTAGCCTTAATGCCGCCAACATGAAAGACCTCTCTCAGAATGTCGAACATTTGCTCTTGATAGATTATAAAGTCACATTTGGGATAACGATTAACATAAGCAGTAAATAAATCCATCGTCTGAGGGAAATAGAGGGCATAACGTGCGAACTCATCTTCGAGGTCTGCTGGCAAAGGTCTTTCCTTCTTCATACTCAAATAAGACGCTGGTTTCAAGTCCTTGAACAGGCATTCCCTGATAGCAGGAATGTCATAGTCCTCAGCATTCTCGGCAAGTATTTCCTCTGCTTTCTTCATGAACTCATCGAAGCGCGAAGCGTCGATATCGAACTGGAACTTGGGTAGGTCTTCATTAACGAACCTAGCAGAGTGCAGGCCGTACTTAATGGGGTCAACTTCCGTAAGTCCCAGGCAATAGCAGACCACGGACGATGATACCGCTCCTCTTGCCCAGACCTCTATTCCAGCTGCTCTCGCTTGGATATTGAATATCCAGAACGCCATCAGATAGTAATCAATGAAGCCTGCCTCCTCTATCTGTTTCATTTCCAAAAGCATTTTCACGGGTGCGATACTGCAGATCGTTGTATTTGCATTAATCTGTTTGGGCTCGAGCTCTTTGCCATAACGTTCTCTCAAACCAGCCGACACGAGTCCTTGAAGTAATTCTGAGTGTGACTTTTTCATATGCTTATACATTATTTATTGTCTTTAAAATGCTTCGATTGTAGATTTGTTGTACCCTTCTTTCTGTGAGTCCCCATTCTTTGGCTATGTCTGCAAGAAGACGGCCTTCGTTGATGTCTTGTTGGATGCTTCGTTCGCGCTCAGACAAAGGGCTTGGCTTGCTTGATGAATATTCAGCGAGGGCTTGCAGGATGCTTTGCCTAACCCACCAGACAGCATAGCTCATAAAAGAGTGTCCTTTGCTGGAATCGAACCGTTTTGCGGCTTCTGCCAGCCCTCGATTTCCTGCTTCAATGAGTTGCTCAAGGGTGAGACCTTGGTCCAGATACTGCTTTGCCACAAGTTCAACATAACGCTGGTTCTCGGCAATCAATTCACTCGTGTTGATTTGATTCTTTATCATATAATTGTCAAGAGAGGTGTTTTAATTAAGGAAGCCCCTCTATATTATTATACGATAAGAAAAACGGAAAAACGGCGTTTTCGCCATTATCTATGCAAAAACGCCGCAGAAGCTAAGAGGAAATTTGCGCTATTCGCTAATTATCGCAAAAATCCTGTTATCATTTCAGTTCGACATTATAGCGATTCTAATCTATCATATATAGCTATAGTTTTTTTGCATATTGCATATATCTTGTATATATGTAAGAGCGAAGTTCCTTTGGATATTGGTTATTAGTGTCTTTCCACCATTCTGAATATGAAACCCATTGTGGAATAATTTGTAGGCCTTTGGTATCTTTTATTTTTTTTACAAATTCATTATATAAAGTTTTATATTTCTCGTAACTTTCAAATTCTTCGTAACTATCATCGGGTTCATAAATCATATTAACGAACTCAAATGACGTTTTTTCTTTATCCACCAATTTTAGTTCAGAAACATTGTTTTTTAACAAGTAGCTATGAATACCAAACAAATGTGTTATTGCTTGTTTTATACCTTCATGATATCCTTTTGTCATAGGTTGTGCTTTGATGATTTTAATCCAATCCACATTTGTTACAAGCCATTTATTTTTGTTTGAATAACTCTCACTTAGTTCTGACTTCTTGTTGTCTACATATTCTAAGAATTTTGATTCTATAAACATCAAATGCATTTTGTCATTTTTTTTACCTATCAATACAACGTCCATGTTTGCTGGAGCAGGACTACCTTTTATAGTCTGTAATTTCACTTCAAACAATACGTCATAGTATGTGACACCTCTAAATGTTATTGGATTTTTCTTTATTATATGAAAGATGTTGTATGAAAGCATCGATGACGAATGTATTGCTTCTGCTTTTGAATGCAATTCGCCTCCTCTTCCATTATCAAACATTTTCTGAAATTCTTCATCCATTTCATGACGAAAAATATTATCCTTATAAGAATCAAAGTACCCTTTGTCATTTAGGGACGGATTGCCTTCTCTGAGTGATTCTTTCAGTTTCTTCATTATACCCTACTTATAAAAGTTAAACATATTGTTAATTCTCTTCTTCATCTCATCTTTCAATTCCTTTGGCTCCAGGACTTCCACATTTTCTCCCATTGCCAAGAGCTGACTGATGAGCTCTGGAGTTATACATAATCTATAAGTGAACTCTGCAAATTCTCCATGCTTGGAACGAACTTCTGCCTGACTCTTATGCAGCGGTGTTGAACGAAGATACTCTGCCTGTACGCCATAAGCACGAATCTTAACCTTCGAGACTTGCTTGTCTTTGTCCACATAAACACCAACCACATCCGCAAAATACTTCCTCGCATCAAAGTCTGACGGCAATTCAAAATGAGTGCTCAATTTCTTCAAATCATGAATGCGGTCTAAAGATATAAGACGCAGGGCTTCCTTTTCTTTCTGGTATCCCAAGAGATACCATCGGCGATTGTAGACCTTCAAGGCGTATGGTTGAAAATGGAAAGTTTGCATGTGTTCTTCCTGCCCTCTTTCATAGCGCTGATAGTCTATCTGCAGTTCTACATTCCTCTGCATGGCATCCAAGATATTGTCCAAGAAAGTTTGCCCCAAAGGAATCTCTTCAAGCAATACTCTGTCCTTCATGCCATTGAAAGTCGCAAAGTCCTTGGGAATACTATACTTGCGCAGCAACCATTTAGCCAGTCGATTCTCATCCAAGACCTCAGGATTCTTGACGTAATATTCGTTTTTCTTGCGGTCACACTCAATCTCTACCCCAAACATTTCCTTTATACCTTTCCTGTATTCATGGAATGTACGAAGAGCCAGAGTAGTCTCATCGGCTGCAGGATTGAGGTCCCATTCCGAACTTATGATGTCAAACGAAAGAGGTTCGTCGCTGTTAAGTAACAGGTCAAGAAGCCAGATGTATTTATAATATGTCTTGCTAATCATTGCGTGTTTCTTGAATAAATCTTTTGGGAACGCAGCATTTTCTCTCACAAAAGTAAGCAAATCGGTTCTAATATGCAAGAAAACGAGCCTATTAATTATGGGAAATGAGTTGATTTAAGTTCATTACTTCCGACTTATATAGGAACAATCGCTCATAAACCTCCAAAAAGTCCTCGGATATTTGCAACTTTAAATATAAAGATGTACCTTTGCAGCAGAAACAAGAAAACACGATATTATGGAAGATGTATTATTATCAATTCCGCTCCAAGACGCGACCTTCATCGAAACCCTGGCAAAAAGAATGGGCTGGACTATGCGTCGTCGCCGCACTTCAATCGAGCGGTTCATCAACTCATGCCCCAAAGACGTGCCATTAAGCGACGAGGAGATACAGGAAGAGGTTAACGCAGTCAGGTACGGACAATGAAGATCCTTTTCGACTCGAACCTTTGGATTTCGTTCATGATTGGCAAGCGGCTCTCGTCTCTTGCTGATGTTTTGTGCCGTCACGATGTAGAGGTCTACATTTGCGAACAACAACTCGATGAAATTCGTGAGGTTATTGCTCGCGAGAAATTCAACAAATTGATTCCTGCCGAGACTCGCTACTACTTCTACGAAATGGTATATGATGTTTGCCACTTTGCAGATATAACCGTTGAAGCGAGTTCAAACATTCGCGACCCAAAGGACTTGTATCTTCTTTCAATGGCCGAAAGCGTTCCCGTTGACTATATAGTCAGCGGAGATCGCGACCTAACCGATATGAAGCAACATGCAGGAATTCCTATCTTGAAGTATGCTGAGCTTCTTGACATCTTAAATATCAAACCTTAGTTACATCGCTACTTTGTCAAGATTTTTGCAGAAACTGACACGCTGAGAATCGCTTATTTGCGAGCGAGACGAGTGGAGGCTGAATTTTTTCGATTCTCAGAGCGCATAAGGATTTGCTCAAAATCAATAACTTAAGCAATATGTCGCATAAATATGACAGCATATAGTGGGTGATTAGACGTGTTTTATGCAGGAATTCGACGTGTCGAGTGGGTCAAATCGACGTGTGAAGTTGGCAAAATCGACGTGTGAACTTTGAAAACTTCACGTGTGAAGTTGGAAAAATCTCCACTTCGAGGCAGAAAATTTGACTCGAGGAAAAAATCTTTACAACATTTTTAATCATTTTTCGAGTGCCGAAAAAGCGGTTTTTGTAAAAGGTTTTTCGAACAATTATTACGTTTTGAGTTTCATTTCAAAACTTAATCCTACTCATTTTTCAAAAGAAAATCTTGTTTTCTTTTGTGTTGCGACTAATATTTCGTAAATTTGCAAATTGAAACCGTTAACGCAGGTCGCTTATCCGAGCACTTAAATACATATTCCGTATCATCGTTGGCTTGCTGGCTGGCATCTACTTGGCCTTGCTGCTGCTAACGTCCCTCCCCGCCTTCCAAAGCTGGAGTGCTGGGGTTGCATCGCGCATGTTGTCGGATAAGGTGAAGAGCGAAGTCAGCATCAAGAAATTGAAACTGAACATGTTAGGACGCGTCGTATTGGATAACGTAAAACTTTACGACCGCCAAGACACCTTGATGCTCCAAGCCTCTCGAATCGCTGCGAAAGTCGATCTGATGCCCCTCATCGAGAAGAAAATCCGCATAAGTGGGGCGCAACTTATCGGCGCGAAAGCCAAAATCTACAAGGACGGCGACCAACCCTTCAACTTCCAGTTCCTCATAGACGCTTTCTCGAAGAACGACACGACCACTACCCCGCTCGACCTCAAAATAGGTGCTTTGGTGGTGAGACGAGGAGAGTTGCAGTTCGACAAGACCCCCTCCAGTTCCCCCATAAAGGGGGATAGACCCGAGCAAAGGGGGTTCGACATGAACCATCTGCATCTGAAGGACTTAAGCCTAACGGCTAAGGTGCATTTCATCAAGCCTGATTCGCTCTCGCTCGACCTGAGGAACCTCTCTTTCCGCGAGCAAAGCGGGCTGCATATCCAGCATCTTTCACTCGTAGCAGAAGCCGGAAAGCATTCAGCAAGCGTTCAGAATTTCCTGTTAAAGTTGCCCGGCTCGAACATAACCGCTGACAATATTCAAGTCCACGCGCCAGAAAAATGGTCAATGGCCAATGGTCAATGTTCAATGCTGAAAGGTTCGCTCTGTCCGCGCGACCTGTCGTGCTTCGTGCCGAAACTGGCCAACTTTGGCGACATCATCAATCTCTCGACCGAAGCCAGCCTGTCGAACAACATCATTCGACTGCCAAATGTCTCTGTTTCAGACAATCAGGGCAACATTTCACTGCTTTGTGACGCTACGATTCAGGACATCAAGGACAATCCTTCGGTGTTTGCCAATATCAAGGATTTGCGGACTGGAGCGGCGTTTCAGCAGTTCCTGACAGAGAATCTGCAAGGTCAGGCTCGCGAACTCAGCCCCATTCTCACTCGACTTGGAAGCACGAAGACAACTGGCTCGATTGCATGGCAGAACAAGCATTTGCAAACGAATCTGCTGACGGAAAGTGAGCAGGGAAGTGTCTCGATTGAAGGGAGTCTTGCGGACATGCAGACTGTTGATGCGATAGTCGCAGCCAAAGATTTCCGGTTGGGCAATCTGCTCGATTTGCAAGGCGACGGAAAAAATACGACATTTTCTGTCGAAACGCACGTTTCAGGCAGTCTTCCAGGCAAAGGAAGGCAGCCTAAACTCACGGCGAAAGGTTTGCTTAACAGCCTCATCTTCAGGGGATACGAGCATCGCAACATACCATTCACGGCAACCATCGACGGCGAAACAATCGGCGGAGAGTTGAAGATTGACGAGCCCAACGGGTTGGCAATGGTCAATAGTCAATGGTCAACGGTCAATGGAAAACGTTCGCTTCTCTGCCAAGCACAGTTGGAAGACTTCGAACCACACAAGATGGGCCTCACGAAAAAGTATGAAGGCGAACGATTCAGCGGCCTTATCAAGGCGAATTTCAGCGACTTAAGCCTCAACAACCTACAGGGCGATATGGAACTCAGCGACTTGACCGTCACTTCGGAAGACAAGGGAACGCTGAAGGTGGGCAACATCGGGCTCGAAAGTTACAAGTCGGAAAGCGGTCAGCATCTCGTTTTGGAGAGCGACTTCCTTCGCGTCAAAGCCGATGGCGACATCAATTGGAAGACGTTGCCAGCTTCCTTCTCAGGACATTTGAAGCAGAATCTGCCCAGCCTCTTCAAGATAAGCGAGGGCCACAAACAGTCCTCAGGAAACGACTTCCGCTTCCTCGTTCAGGTTCAGGACACAGCAATTGCGGAAAGGCTGCTGGGCTCGAGTCTGCGCTTGCCTGCACGAAGCACCTTCGAAGGCACGATAAATGATGCAATTGGACAGATTGCCCTGCAAATGCACATTCCCAGACTCGAGTTTGCTGGGCAGGATTTGCAGAACATTGATTGTCGTGCTGAAGCCGGAAACTCAGCCATTCAAGCCAGTCTGCAAGGGGAACGCCTCATCAAGGGAAAGCCTGTTGAAATCAACCTCGATGCTTATGCGAAGGACGACAAAGTGACGTCCAGGTTGCGTTGGGACAACAAGGGAACCATCTCGAATGCAGGCGACATCAGCATAACCGGCAATATCCGTCGCGACCTTGCTGGCCAGCCTGCCATCGATGCCAGAATAAACAAGTCGAGCATCGTGGTTGGCGACTCGATTTGGAGCATCAAACCAGCCACCATCAAGTATCACGACAAGGTCGTCGATGTGGAGAATCTGTCCATCAGCCAAGGCGACAGACACATCAAGCTTGGCGGAAGAGTCTCCGACCTTGCCTCCGATACCCTGAGTGCTGAGTTGCAAGACATCGACATCTCATACATCATGGACCTCGTCAACTTCCACAAAGTGGATTTCGACGGACGAGTGACGGGCAGCATCTATGCCACATCGCTCATGAAGAAGCCTTTTGCTGACGCTTTCCTGCAGGTAAAAGACTTCACCTTCAACGCTGCCAACCTCGGAAACATGGACCTCTACGGCAATTGGGGCAAGCAAGAACGAGCCGTCATACTGGAGGCTGACATGCGAGGACCGTTGCCTCAGCACAGGACACAAGTGAGTGGCACCATCATTCCTGGCAAAGGAATGGACGACGGACTGAACCTGAACATCCAAACAAGCCACATAGACCTCTCCTTCCTTAGTAAATATACGGGCGGAATCTTCAGCAATCTGCAAGGACGAGCCTCTGGATGGACGCGCGTTTATGGTCCTTTCAAGTTCGTCAACCTTGAGGGTGATATGTTCATCAACGAGTTCAAGACACACATCCTGGCAACAGGAACGGACTACCACCTTGCTGGCGACAGCGTCATCTTGCGGCCAGATAACATCTGGATACGTGGAGCCCGTCTCTACGACTACTTGGGAATGCCTGGCATGAGCGAGCATACTGCCCTCGTCGATGCACATCTGATGCACAACTCGCTCAAGAATCTGCGCTTTGACGTCAACATCGACGGCCACAACATCTTGGGTTACAACTTCCCAACACAAGGCAGCATGAGTTTCTTTGGCACAGTCTATGCCGATGCCCAAGTGCATTTGAGCGGCGAGCCTGGCAAGGTGAACATAGACTTGGCTGCAACGCCCATGCCTGGAACCACGATTAACTACAATACGGCAACAACTGGAACAGTTGCAGAGACGGACTTCATCACCTATTACTCCAAGAGTGACACGACGCAAACGCATTCCACAGCAAGCCTTGCAGAACAGGAAACAGGCTCTGCCGACATGCATATCAACTTCGACATCAATGCCAATCCGAATGCCCAGATACGCATCCTGATGGACCCTCGAACGGGTGACAACATCTCGCTTTACGGCAATGGACGTCTCAGAGCCAACTACTACAACAAGGGTCGCTTCCAACTCTTTGGCACTTATCGCGTCAGCGAAGGCAACTATCGCATGTCCATTCGCGACCTCATCCGCAAAGACTTCACCTTCCAGCCTGACGGAACCATCGTCTTTGGTGGTGACGCAATGCAGGCTGCACTCAATCTGACTGCCAAACACACGGTACCAAACGTCTCGCTCGACGACCTCTCAGCCACAGGTCTTGGCCTCTCGAACACGCGCGTCGACTGTATCATGAACATCGGAGGCATCGCTCGCGAGCCAGTCATCAGCTTCGACTTCGACATCCCCAACGCAAACGAGGACGAGAAGCAGATGGTGCGCTCGATGTTGAGCAGCGAAGAGGAGCGCGACATGCAAGCGATTTATCTGCTTGGCGTGGGCAGGTTCTACAGTTACGGCAGTTTCCTCGACAAGAAGCAAACGCAAGGTGGACTGGCGATGAACTCCGTCCTGAGCAGCGCTCTCAGTTCACGCTTCAACCAGATCATGTCGCAAGCCCTTGGTGGAACAGGCTGGACGTTTGGCACGAACCTCCGAACTGGCGAAGAAGGCTGGCAGGAATTGGATGCAGAGGCACTCGTGAGCGGCAAGATGCTGAGTGGCAGACTGCAATTCAACGGCAACTTCGGCTATCGCGAGAACAAGTACAAGATGAACAGCAACAACTTCATCGGCGACTTCGACATCCAGTACCGACTCTCGCCTCGCAGTCCGTTCTCGCTGAAAGCCTACAACCAGACCAACGACCGCTACTTCACCCAATCATCGCTCACCACTCAAGGCATTGGCATCAAGTTCCAGCGCGACTTCAGCCGCTGGCA
Organism: uncultured Prevotellaceae bacterium; assembly: GCA_900320565.1. Lineage (GTDB taxonomy): Bacteria > Bacteroidota > Bacteroidia > Bacteroidales > Bacteroidaceae > Physcousia. The sequence continues at coordinate 2,667 of ONSR01000056.1, read as the reverse complement.
GGAACTCTTCCATCGAGCGAAGAAGAAGGGGAAGAAGATTAAAGATTAAAGATTAAAGATTAAAGATTAAGAATTAGAGATTAAGGATTAGGGATACGTCATTCTGCAACGCGGCTGTAAGCGGGGGCTGACATGGGGCAGAAGTCCTTGTCGAGGTACTTGAAGTAGCCTGCAATGGCAATCATGGCGGCATTGTCTGTGGTGTAGCTGAAGCGAGGAATGAAAATCTTCCAGCCATAACGACGGGCATAGTCGTGGAAAGCATTGCGCAAGCCTGTATTGGCAGAAACACCTCCAGCCACGGCTACTTGCTTAATCTTCAAGTCTTTAGCAGCCAATCGAAGCTTCTTCATCAGGATATCGACAATGGTCTTTTCGAGCGAAGCGGCAAGGTCTGCTTTGTGGTGCTCGATGAAGTCGGGGTCGTCTTTTATCCAGTCGCGAAGGTTGTAGAGAAAGCTGGTCTTCAAGCCGCTGAAACTATAGTCGTAGCCAGGGATGTTGGGCTTGGAGAAGGTAAACGCATCAGGATTGCCTTGACGAGCGAGTTTGTCGATAATGGGACCTCCTGGATAGCCCAAGCCCATCACCTTCGAGCACTTGTCGATGGCCTCTCCAGCCGCATCGTCGATGGTCTGACCGATGATTTCCATATCCTTGTAACTCTTGACGAGAACAATCTGGCTGTTGCCTCCACTCACTAAAAGACAGAGGTAAGGGAACTCAGGCGAAATGTAATCATCGTTTTCGGTGTGAATGAAGTGCGCCAAGACGTGGCCGTGAAGGTGGTTGACGTCTATCATGGGAATGCCGAGCGAGGCTGCCAGTCCCTTAGCGAACGACACGCCGACTAGCAGGGAGCCCAGCAGTCCGGGGCCTCGCGTAAAGGCGATTGCGCTCAACTGCTCGCGTTCTATTCCAGCCTGCTTCAGGGCCGCATCCACGACGGGCACGATGTTCTGCTGATGGGCACGGCTCGCCAGTTCGGGAACCACGCCGCCATAAGCCTCGTGCACAGCCTGACTGGCCGTCACATTGCTCAACAAGATGCCGTCCCTCAAGACAGCCGCCGAAGTGTCATCGCAACTGCTCTCTATACCTAATATATATACTGCCATTTAACTATGAACTATGAACTATGAACTATGAAGCTTTAGCTCGACGTAAGTCAACTATGAATTATGAACTATGAACTATGAACTAATTACCTCCACCCCGTTTTCCGTCATCAGATATGTGTGTTCCCATTGAGCGCTGTCTGCTCCGTCTTCGGTCAGGACAATCCAGTCCGTCTCGTCCTCAGCGTCGCCGCAGACATACCAGTCGCCGCCGTTTATCATGGGTTCGATGGTGAACGTCATGCCTGGAACGAGGAGCATTCCTGTGCCTTTCTTGCCGTAGTGCTCCACATCGGGCTCTTCGTGGAAATCGATGCCCACACCATGTCCGCAAAGGTCGCGAACCACGCTGTAGCCGTTCTTGTGGGCATGCTTGGCGATGGCGTTGCCCAGGTCACCCACGAAGACATAAGGCTCGTGGCAGACCTGCTCGCCTATCTTCAGACACTCCCAAGCCACATCCACGAGTCGTTGACGCTCGGGACTGGTCTTTCCGATGATGAACATACGGCTGGCATCGGCGTAGTATCCGTCCAGGATGGTCGTGCAGTCCACATTGATGATGTCGCCCTCCTCCAGGATGTCGTCCTCGCTGGGGATGCCGTGGCAGACCACATCGTTGATGCTGGTGCAGCAACTGTTGGGGAAGCCCTCGAAGTTGAGCGGAGCTGGGATGCCTCCGTGCTTCGTTGTGTAGTCATAGACGATGCGGTCAATGGCGGCGGTCGTCATTCCCTCGCGGATCTTCTCGGCCACAGCATCGAGCACAGCCGTGTTGAGCACGCCAGCCTTTCGGATGCCTTCAATCTGTTCCTTAGTGCGAATCAGGCTTGGAGTGGGCACGAGTTTGCCTTTCGCCTCCCACGCCATTATCTTCAGGTCCATCTCCGTCGGCTCCATTCCGGCAGGGACGAACCACCTCAGTTTCTTCTTTTTCTTGCTGTTCATTAAGCGCTTCATTGCAAATTTGCGTGCAAATTTACAAAGAATTTGAGAATTAAGAGAGAAGAATGAAGAATTATTAGCTTTAGATTTAAAATTATGAATCATTTCTAAGGGCTGCCGCCTTTCTTTGTATGTACTAACATCCCGCATGTTTGTTAAAAATTATTAACCATATCCTGTTCTGTGTTACAAAAGTCGCTCTGTGGCGTTATATATATGAAATGTCCTAACAGAAAAAGGTTATTTCGTTTCATGCTAGTAAACGAAACCACAAAGCCCTCTGCGTCGTGATGATGCGGAGGCTTTTATACTTAGCAACTCAAATAAAAAAGGGAAACATTTGGATGCTATACTTCTTATCACTAACTTTGCAAACGGAAACCTCTATTTTATGAAACGCATATTACTTTTTCTCTGCTTCTTGCCTTGGCTGCTTTCCGCTTCCAGCCAAGAACTTCCAGACTCCGCAAAACTGATGGCGGAGATGGAGGACTCTATCAGCGGTATGTCCATCGTCCCTATCAAGCATCCGAAGGAACTGCTGGACAGCATCGTAGAACAGGTCGTACTCGATTTGCAGCAAAAGCGTGTTCGCTGCAAGTAT
>ONSR01000047.1 GCA_900320565.1 uncultured Prevotellaceae bacterium | reverse complement strand
GAAGTGGGAGACCTACACGAAGAAGATTCAGATAGAAGCCCGTGTGCTTGGCGACCTCTCCATGAACCACATCATCCCTGTCGCCACCAGCTACCAGAGCCAGCTTCTGAGGAATGTCGAGCGCATGTCGGGCGTATTCTCCACGGAGAAGGCCAACCAACTGAACGCCCGCAACCTCAAGCTCATCGAGGAGATTGCAGAACGCACAGCCACCATCGAAACGCTGGTAGAGGAACTCGTCGAGGCTCGCAAGGTTGCTAACAAGATTGCTGACGAGCACCAGAAAGCAATCGCCTACCACGACACCATCGCTCCGATGTTCGACAAGATTCGCTATCAGATTGACAAGCTCGAACTCATCGTGGACGACAGTCTCTGGCCCTTGCCCAAGTACCGCGAGTTGCTGTTCATTCGATAAGTCCAACCTCTAAACCACATCAAAGGGGAGTCAAGCAAAAACTTGGCTCCCAGTTTTTTCTTTTCCCACTAACCCCTACCATATTGTGCTATTCTTTGGTAAGCCAATCGCTTGTCGCCTGATGCCAAATAGATGATGCCACAATAGGTGAAGCCATGCTTCTGCAGATTGTGCTGCATGATGGTGTTGTCACGATGCGTATCAATCCGAATATTTGCATCATGAGCAAAGCAGAAGTCTATCATATCGCTGAAGATATGATGTGCGTCTGGATAGCTGGCAATACGGTGCACTACATGATACGGAAGTTCATCGTCCAACCATTTGCCATCAAATATCTTATGGTATGTGGGTTCGGGTGATGGCAGGAAGGCAAAGTAGCCGACAACACGGTCTTCATCTTCTATGACAAAGCCTCCGTTCTTGTCAATGTCTGCAGCAATGACTTCCTCTGAAGGATAGCCATCTACCCATTGGTGGATATTGCCGGAAGAACGCATAATCTTCTTTGCAGCCTCCATCACCTTCATAATGTCAGGCATGTCTGTCTGCTTGGCTTCTCTTATTATTCTGCTCATATCTTTTCCTAAAACGCGTGTCTTCTTCGCTCAGGCGAAGGCGGAACTTCTGTTTGTTCGAGCCCTGTGCTTGCCATATTCTAATCTTTTGTCAGTTCCTTCTCAAAGCATCTCCAAAACTCGCTCTCGAAGTTTGGGGTTAGTACGCCCTTCCCTGTCGCTTCACGTATCTCTTGCATCGTCCAGAACCGGCCGCCGTCAAGTTCCTTTGTCGATGGGCGTATCTCGCCGTCGTAGGTGGTTCGGTGAACATATACCAGTTCTCTTTCTCGGCTGCTCTCAAATGCGTACTTGTCAACTCTCTCGGGCTTAAAGTCTGTGATGCCTAATTCTTCACGTACTTCTCGGATTAGTGCTTCTTCCGGAGTCTCGCCATAGTCTACGTGTCCACCTACGGCTGTGTCCCATTTGCCTGGCTGTATGTCCTTCCAATCCGGCCTTTTCTGCAGGTAAACATCACCTTTAGAGTTGAATACATGCAGATGCACGACAGGGTGCAGCAGCTTCGAGCCACTATGACACTCGCCTCGCGTGGCAGAACCAACTACCTGTCCGCTTTCGTCAACTATTGGAAATAACTCTTGCTGATTATCCATATTACCAAAGCTATCTGAACTACGATTATCAAGGGAATGCCAAACTGGAACTTCTTGTGCATGGTCTTGTGGTGCCACACTCTCATGCCCAGCCAAGCGCCTATGCTGCCGCCGATGACTGCCATTCCCAACAAAGTTGCCTCCGAGATGCGCCACTTGGAGCGTTTGGCTTTCCACTTGTCGATGCCATACGCGAAGAAGGTGACGACATTAATGGCGATAAGATAGATGAGTATGATCTGTTTGGTTGACATTCCTTTATTTTAATACTATTATGTCAGACCATTGCGTGGCCGGGTTCTTACTCTTGAAATCATGCTAGTCAAGGCTCTCTCTCGCATATAGTCCTGAGCCGGAGAGGGAAAGCCGGCCTTTATCTGCGGAGCCAAGAGGAGTTCGAGCTGCTTGTCAAACTCACCTATGTATATTTTCATTCCTGACATGTACTTTCTTCTGTAATTATGGGGACAAAGTTACGAATAAGCGAGCGAAACACCAAATTTATTTGAGTATTTCCGAGCGAAAGGACTCCGGTTTTGTCGCCTGAGCATCTACTGGAGCGCAAGAACTTCGACGAAGGACGAAACCATTTTGGACACACAGAAAGCTATGGCTCAGTTGTTTGGTGTGGGAGTGCCTGCCATCAGCAAGCATTTGAAGAATATTTTTGAAGAAAATGAATTAGATCCCAAAGTGGTTGTTTCCAAAATGGAAATAACCACTCAACATGGTGCAATAGAAGGAAAAACTCAAAAGAGTGAGACATCTTTCTCTTCAATCTCAACGAATTAGGACATTCCTAGAAAATCATGTTTCCGCAAAGTATCAAATTTTGTTACCAGTTTTGAGATACTACCCGAAAACGTCACTTTTTGACGTTAGTAACAAAAAAACTGGCGAATTCGGTAACAAAATCAGTAACAAAACTGTCCAATCATGTCCATTTTCGCATTTATGCCTTCAGACTGCGCACCCGCAGGTTAAACATATTTTTACCTGCTTGATGTCAAATGAAACAAGTTGAACGCTCTTGAATATCAATGTCTTACGGTTAGATTAATAAAAAAAAAGATTCCCAATCTCACGACTAAGAATCCTAACCTTAAAAATCTAATACCATCCATGAAAAACACTTTTGCTTCGCGGTGCGGACGAGGCTCGAACTCGCGACCCCTAGCGTGACAGGCTAGTATTCTAACCAAACTGAACTACCGCACCAGTTTTTTTGTGTTTCCGTCTGCAAAAGTATTGCTTTTTTTTGATACTCGCAAGTTTTGAGGCAATAAAATATACATTTGCACTAAAATATTTCTAAAATATATGTGTATTCCCTTTGCTTTTCGGTTGCTTTTTCGTACCTTTGCATCATAATTCAGATAACATTTGTTTCCATGAATAATATAGCCTTAATGAATCGTGCTGCCGACAACATCCGCATCCTGGCAGCAGCAATGGTGGAGAAAGCAAAGAGTGGACACCCAGGCGGAGCTATGGGTGGCGCTGACTTCATCAACGTCCTCTACAGCGAATACATGCAGTTCGACCCCAAGAACCCAACTTGGGAAGGTCGCGACCGCTTCTTCCTCGACCCTGGACACATGAGTCCGATGCTTTATGCTGAACTGACGCTCATCAAGAAGTTCACACTCGAGGAGTTGCAAGAGTTGCGTCAATGGGGCTCTCCCACACCAGGTCATCCTGAGGTATGCTACGAACGTGGCATTGAGAACAGCAGCGGTCCGCTTGGACAAGGTCACACCTATGCCGTTGGTGCTGCCATTGCTGCAAAGTTCCTCTATGCCAAGACTGGCAACCCAACATTCAAGAAGGAGACTATCTACGCCTATATAAGCGATGGTGGCATTCAGGAGGAAATAAGCCTTGGAGCTGCCCGCATTGCAGGCAATCTTGGGCTCGACAACCTTATCATGTTCTACGATGACAACGACATTCAACTCTCCACCGAGACAAATGTCGTGACCTGCGAAGATACCGCCATGAGGTATCGTGCTTGCGGATGGGAGGTCATTGAGATAGACGGAAACGATGTTGAGCAAATCCGTAAGGCGCTCGACAAAGCAAAGGCTGTGGTTGGCAAGCCCACTCTCATCATCGGCCGTTGCATCATGGGCAAGGGTGCTCTGCAGGCTGATGGCTCAAGCTACGAACGAAGCTGTAAAACTCATGGCGCTCCCTTGGGTGGTGATGCCTATCGCAACACAGTCACCAACCTCGGTGGTAATCCCGACGAGCCCTTCGTCATCTTCCCTGAAGTGCAGGCTCTTTATGAGGCTCGACTCAAGGAACTGGAATGCCTTGTTAAGGCTCGTTACGAGGAAGAACAGGCTTGGGCAAGTCAGAACCAGGAGAAAGCAACTCAGCTGAAGGACTGGTTCGCTGGTAAGCTTCCCAAGATTGATTGGGACAGCATCGAGCAGAAACCAAACGACGCCACACGTAATGCCTCGAGTGCTTGCCTCTCATTGCTCGCTAAGCAGGTGCCCAACATGATTGTCAGCAGTGCCGACCTCTGCAACTCCGACAAGACAGACGGCTTCATAAAAGGTGGTGCGACAGTCATCTCTCGCGACAACTTCGGTGGCGGCTTCTTGCAGGCTGGTGTGGCAGAACTAACGATGGCATGCTGTTGCATTGGTATGATGCTACATGGCGGTGTAATCGCAGCTTGCGGCACATTCTTTGTCTTCAGTGACTACATGAAACCTGCCATCCGTATGGCTGCCTTGATGGAAGTTCCCGTCAAGTTTGTATGGAGTCATGATGCCTTCCGCGTTGGTGAGGACGGCCCGACACACGAACCAGTCGAGCAGGAGGCACAAATCCGCTTGATGGAGAAGATGAAGAACCACAGCGGCAGGAACTCGATGCTTGTGCTTCGTCCTGCTGACGGCAAGGCTACAACATGGTGCTGGAAGTTAGCAATGGAGAACACACATACGCCTTCTGCCCTCATTCTCAGCAGACAAACTATCGAAGACCTTCCCGCTGGAACAGACTACGAAGGGACTAAGCGTGGAGCCTATATTGCTGCCGAAAGTGACCAGCAGTTCGACATCATCTTCGTTGGCAACGGCTCTGAAGTCAGCACCCTTATTGCAGGTGCAAGGCTTCTTCGCAAAGATGGTTACAAAGTTCGAGTCGTTAGCGCTCCCAGCGAAGGGCTCTTCCGCGAACAACCTATAACTTACCAATACGAGCTATTCCCCATCGGCAGCAAAGTCTTTGGCCTTACGGCTGGCTTACCTGTCAACCTGCAAGGCTTCCTTGTAGGCGCTCATCCCAGCAGCTCAATCTGGGGCCTCGGCAGCTTTGGCTTCTCTGCCCCATACAAGGTGCTTGACGAGAAACTTGGCTTCACGCCCGAAAACGTTTACGAACAAGCTATTAATATTTTAAATGAACAATGAAAAATTAAAAATTAAAAATTGATACTTTCATAGGATGAAAGATAACCAAATTGCATTAAAGACTCATGCTTTTGCTCGTCGAATGGTTAAGGCATACCAATATCTTCTGGAAAAAAAGGAATACAATATGTCGAACCAATTGGTACGTAGCGGAACATCCGTAGGCGCAATGGTTAAAGAGGCTGAGTTCGCTCAAAGCAAGGCCGAATTCATCAATAAAATGTCAATAGCCCTCAAAGAAGCCAACGAGACACGATATTGGTTAGATTTATTACAATATGGTGAATATTTGGAAGATGACATCTATATGTCTCTTGACAAAGACATAAAAGAAATTATCTCCATATTAGTAGCCATTGTAAAATCCACTAAAGACAATCAGTAACCCAAGTATCAATTATTCACTTTTAATTGTTAATTTTTAATTATAAAAAATGATAGGTTTGGCAAGTGATCATGCTGGCTATGCACTCAAGCAGCATGTAAAGGAATACCTCGCAGAGAAAGGCATTGAGTTTCACGACTATGGAACTTATAGCGAGGAGAGTTGCGATTATCCTGATTTCGCACATGCTTTGGCAAAGGGTATGGAAGCAGGAGAATGCGAGAAAGGCATTGCCATCTGTGGTAGTGGGGAAGGCATCAACATGACACTCAACAAGCATCAAAGCATTCGCGCCGCTCTTTGCTGGATTCCTGAGATAGCCCATCTCGCTCGTCAGCACAACGATGCCAATGTGCTGGTGATGCCTGGCCGCTTCATCACAAACGAGGAAGCCGATGCCATCATGGACGAATACTTCCAGACACCCTTCGAAGGTGGTCGCCACGAAAGAAGAATCGCAAAGATTCCCGTCGAGTAAAGCAATTACTCCAATAAACAAATAGAGCCCGAAGTTTTGTCTTCGGGCTCTTCTTATATTATATAATATGTATTACCTTGCGCTGGTGAACTCGTCGAGGAAGCGAACGTCATTCTCGGAGAACATGCGGAGGTCCTTCACCTGGTACTTCAGGTTCGTGATGCGCTCGATGCCCATACCGAAAGCGTAGCCCGTGTAGATGCTGCTATCGATGCCATTTGCCTCGAGAACAGCAGGATCTACCATTCCACACCCAAGTATCTCGAGCCAGCCGCTGCCTTTACACATCGAGCAGCCCTTGCCTCCGCAAATGGTACAGCTAACGTCCATCTCGGCACTGGGTTCCGTGAAGGGGAAATAGCTGGGGCGAAGACGTATCTTCGTGTCGGGGCCGAACAGCTCCTGAGCAAAGAGCAAGAGCACTTGCTTGAGGTCGGTGAAGCTGACATTCTTGTCAACATAGAGGCCTTCAATCTGATGGAAGAAGCAATGAGCACGTGCACTCACGGCTTCATTGCGGTAAACTCGGCCAGGGCAAAGTATGCGAATGGGCGGCTGAGTCTTTTCCATCACACGAGACTGCACGCTGCTGGTGTGGCTGCGAAGAATGATGTCGGGATGCGACTCCACGAAGAACGTGTCCTGCATATCGCGAGCTGGATGGTCATCAGCGAAGTTCAGACTGCTGTAAACATGCCAGTCGTCCTCCACCTCAGGGCCTTCTGCCAAGGTGAAACCAAGGCGGCTGAAGATATCGACGATTTCATTCTTGACAATTGTCAGGGGATGACGAGAGCCGAGCGTAATGGGATAAGGTGTGCGAGTGAGGTCAATAGACGAAGCACCTGCGGCAGAGTCCTCTCCTGCACTCTCCTTCAGGGCGTTTATCTTTTCCTGAGCGAGGTTCTTCAGCTGGTTAATCTTCATGCCCACCTCTTTCTTCAGTTCGGCGGGAACACTCCGGAAGTCATTCATCAACTGCGAAATCTCACCTTTTTTGCTCAAGTATTTGATGCGAAGAGCCTCTGCCTCTTGGGCATTCTTTGCTTGAAGCGCAGAGATTTCCTGCATCAATTGTTCTATTTTCTCTATCATAAAAAGCCTATTTTCTGTGTTTTCGCGTGCAAAGTTATAAATAAATTATGGATTAAGGATTAGAGATTAAAGATTATTTTGTAATTTTGCACCCGATTTAGTCGTTAGGTTGCAGAATGAGCATTAAGTGTAAGGTTATCTGGTGCTTCGTGGCGGTTGTGGTTGCGATGTTGCTTTCGTGTGGAGGCAAAGGCAGCGACACCAATCAGGAAGAGGTGGACCTGCTGCTGGCGGACAGTATTCCTGTCGATACGCTTGCACAAGTGGAGGAGGAACTTGGCATAGATGAAGAGAGCACTCCTGCACTCGACGGCAACTTCAACGACTTCCTCTTCGCCTATCTTCACAGCCGGACCTTGCGACAGGAACGCACCACAATGCCTCTGCCGCTTGAGCATTCCCAGCGACCCACCGAGTTGCTCGAGGACTTCAACCCTGAGTTCGAGCTTGGTTTCCTGTCGGGCGAATACTTCACAACCCTGTATGGAAACGTATCCCAGATGCGTGCCGAGGACGACGAGGAACTGGAAGAGGACTCCATCGTCAGCCTGCAACGCATCAACCTCAACGACGGTACGATTCGCAACTACCGCTTCCTTCGCGAAGAAGGGCACTGGCAGCTTGCGGCCATCCGTGAGGAGACGTTTGGTGACGATGACCTCAGCGACTTCCTCAGCTTCTATGCTCGCTTCTGCAGCGACAGCATCTTCCAAAGCCAATCCATAGCCGACCCGCTTCATATCAGCCTTCAAGACTCGGAAGACGAGGACGAAATCATCAACGGCATTATCGACGCCGACCAATGGCAAACGTTTTGTCCGGAGGTTCCGAGTGGCATCATCAGCAACATCCGCAAGGGTCAGACCTATGGCGGCCACAGAATCGTGATGAGAAAGAGTGGCTTGTCGAACGGATTGCAAGAGATATTCACATTCAACAAAGAGCGAACTGGCTGGAGGCTTACAAGATATGAGAATTGAGAACACTTTCGGCATAGAGGCAGAAGCACTTGCCGTCATCAAATACGACTCGGAGAAGGGCTTGACAAACGCACTTAAGAGGCTCCACGAGTTCAATGCCGAGTTGCCCATCCTGCTGATAGGTCAGGGCAGTAACCTGCTCTTCCTTAGCGACTTCAAAGGTTTCGTGCTGAAATCCAACATCAAGGGTTTTGTCGTTAAGCAAGAGACGGACGACGAGGTCCTTGTAGAAGTCGGTTCGGGCGAAGTGTGCGACGAGTTCATAGCCCAAGCCATCCAACGAGGCTGGTATGGGATGGAGAACCTCTCACTCATTCCAGGTCAGGTAGGAGCCGCAGCCGTGCAGAACATCGGAGCATATGGTGTGGAGGCTCAAGACGTGATAGATGAGGTGAAGGGCATCAGTCTGAAGGACTACTCGGAGCGCATCTGGAAGCAGCAAGAATGCCAGTACGGCTACAGGCAAAGCATCTTTAAGGGTGACTTGTGGGGCCAATATGCCATCACTCGCGTTACGTTCCGCCTTAAGAAACACTTCGAGCCGAAGCTCCAATATGGCGGCCTCGTGAAGGCTGTCGAGGAGAAAGGACTGACGAAGGACTTCCTGACGGCTCAAGAGCTGCGTCAAATCATCATAGATATCCGCCGAGCCAAACTTCCTGACCCTAAAGAACAGGGCAACGCAGGCAGTTTCTTCAAGAATCCAGTTGTACCGAAAGAGCAGGCAGAGCGCCTTCTGGCCGAGTATCCGACGATGCCCCACTACCCTGCCGACGAGGGGAAAGTCAAGCTGGCTGCAGGCTGGTTGATTGAGCAGGCTGGCTGGAAGGGCAAGAGCCTCGGTCCTGCTGCCGTCCACGACCGTCAGGCTTTGGTACTCGTAAACAAAGGTGGAGCCTCAGGAAGCGATATACAAAGACTTTGCGAAGCAATTCAAAAGGATATTAACGAGCGTTTCGGCATCGAATTAGAGCCGGAGGTAAACTTCATCACCTCAATTCATAATTCATAATTCACAATTCATAATTATTATCCACGAAGGGAGCAGGGGGCCTTATGACAATAACTTTCCTCGGAACAGGCACAAGCATCGGAGTGCCGCAAATCGGTTGTGGGTGCGAGGTTTGCACCAGTAGCGATCCTCGCGACAGGCGTCTTCGTGCTTCGGCGCTCTTCGAGGAAGGCGATACAAGACTCCTCGTGGACTGCGGACCTGACTTTCGCGAGCAGATGCTCCGTATCAGGATGACGAAGCCGCTTGATGCCGTCCTCATCACTCACGAGCATTACGACCACGTTGGGGGTATCGACGACCTTCGCCCATTTACCTTCGACCGCAATCTTCCCCTTTTTGCCGACGATTATGCCTGTCGTCACTTGCGTCAGAGACTGCCTTACTGTTTGGTCCGACACACGTATCCGGGCATTCCGAAGCTGGATTTGCACGAGATAAAGGAAGGCGACAAGATGCAATTCGGCGAGCTTGAAGTGACGGCCATTCGCGTCATGCATGGCGAGTTGCCCATCATGGGATACAGGATTGGCGATGTGGCTTACCTGACGGACATGACCGAGTTGTTCGACTCGTCACTTCCCTTGCTCAAGGGCATCAAGTTGCTCATTATCGGAGCCTTGCGACATACGCCTCACAAGACACACCAAACCGTCGAACACGCCATTGAGTTCAGCCGAAGCCTGGGCAACATCCCGACTTACTTCATACACATGTGCCATCAAGTCGGCTTGTATGAAGTGGAGGAACAAAAGCTTCCAGAAGGCTTCCACTATGCCTACGACGGACTGGTCCTCGAGGCATAATTCCCAACCCGACCTGTTAACTCTCCAGTACCACCACGGGGAAACTCCAGTACCACCACGGGGAAACTCCAGTACCACCACGGGAGTACTGGAGTTTCCCCTTAGCGAAATTTTTTGAGTACTGGAGTTTAATAAATACTTAGCAATAACAAGTACGCTAATTAGACACGGTAAAGTAGATATAGCCTGTGGCTCCACCATCAATAGAATTGCTTTGTGGAACAATACGTCCATTGACAGAAGTATTTACACCAATGTTTCCTGTTTCGTATATCTTACCATAACCAGTACTATAATGATATACTGCCGTAAATTTAATGGTGTCAGGCTTTCCTTCTTCTGTATGCAAAGCATTCTCTGGCAACCACAATGCACAGACAGGGTCATCCGAGGCATTTACATAAGCGTAATTAGTATGTCTTGGATATGACGCTTGATTGGGTTTAGGATAATTCTCTTTAACATGTTTTTTCTCTCCACTCTCAGCATCAATTGTATCAAAACATATTGTCCAATTGTAATCTGCAGCATAGATATAACGACCACGTTGTTCCTGATGAGCTGTAATATGAATGGAGTCACCAGGAGACAAAGCAATGGGATTTCCTTGGATATAGCTTGGGTATGAAACATAAACATAGTCTGGAGGGGAGCAAACCTTGTAGGTAAAACCATACCAAGTCGGTGGAAATGCACTATAGTCCTTTTCAGCACAGGAGAAAAAGACAAGAATTAATAGATAAAAAAGAATGTGTTTGCGGTTCATATCAGATTGAGTTTTTTCATTTCGGAATAGAGTCTCTGGACAGGCAGCCCCATCACATTAAAGTAGGAACCCTCGATTCGCGTCACGCCGATGTAGCCAATCCACTCTTGTATGCCGTAAGCTCCAGCCTTGTCCAGCGGACGATAATGCGTGACATAATGGTCGATTTCAGCTTCCGAGAGCTGGGCAAAGGTGACTTGTGAGACGGAAGCGAAAGAAATGGAAGACCCTCCCCGACCCTCCCGTGAAGGGAGGGAGTCCTGCTCAGCAAGTCTCCCCTTTAAGGGGAGATTTAGAGGGGTCTTTAGCGTCACCCCCGTCACGACTTGATGCGTCTTGCCGGAAAGCTTCCTGAGCATCTGTTTTGCCTCAGCTTCATCAGCTGGTTTGCCAAGGACTTCGCCATCGAGATACACGATGGTATCGGCTGTAATGAGCAGTTCATCGGGATTGAGAGTATATGCCGCTGCCTTCTTTCGACTGATATATTGTGGAATCTCCTCCATCGAAAGCCCTTCCGGATAACTTTCGTCGAGACCCTGAAGCGTGCGAACTTCATAGTCGAAACCAAGTCCAGCGAGGAGTTCCTTGCGTCGAGGAGAATTGCTTGCTAAGACAATCTTATAGTTCATAATTCATAGTCCAAAGTTCATAGTTACCAGCTAAATGCTTTTTTGTCAGCCATCCATTTCTCTTGAGCCTTGAGAACTTGCTCAATCACATCGCGAACACAACCGCAGCCACCTTCCTTGTGACTTACGTAAACGCTGATGTTGCGTATTTCCGGAGCAGCATCTTTGGGGCAGCAAGGCAGACCGACCTGCTTCATCACCTCGTAATCGGGAATATCATCCCCCATATAGAGCACCTCGTCGGCTGTCAAGTTGTATTTCTCGAGCAATTGTTGGAGTTTTTCCGTCTTGATGGAACTGCCCAGGAACACATCGTGGATGCCGATTGCTTCGTACCTGGCCAGGATGGACGACTCGCGAGCCCCCGTTATGACGGCAACGTGAAGGCCACTCATGGCAGCCAACCGAAGGGCATATCCGTCTTTCGTATTAGCCGTTCGAAGCAGTTCGCCACTCGTATCAACACGGACATTTTCCGTGCTCAGAACGCCATCCACATCAAAGACGAGTGCCTTTATCTTCTTCAAATCGTAGTTTATCATCGTGTATGCTTTTGCTAAGTAGTTGGTAGAGCTGCTTTTGCTCATCATCGAGGAGTGACATTTGCTGAGCCATAACAGCCTCATCCCATCGGACAGCCGGGCCTGTTTGGGCTTCGCTGGGCGTCAACTCGTCCACCTTATCTGCCGTTTCATGGATGAGCGGCAGCATAGCCGAGAAGGGGATGTTGTGCGCTTCGAGAAGGTCGGCAGTAATACCGTAGAGCCGATTCACGAAGTTGCAGCAGAAGACGGCTGCCAGGTGAAGGTATTTCCTGCGCTGGCTGTCCATCTGCTCGGCTTTGCTCCCCATACTTTCGGCAAGCAATCGGAGCAACTCGAGGTCTTGTTCTTGACTTGCCTCAATGTAAAATGGAACCTTCGAGGCAGGAATCTGGCGTTTCTTGGAGAGCGTCTGGAGGGGATAGAACACGCCTCGCCTCTTCGAGGAGAGCACATCCATCGGTACGCTTCCAGCCGTATGGACCACGAGCCCCTCGACATCCTTAAGTTCCTGACTGACAGGACTTATCGCCCTATCACTGATAGCGATGATGTAGAGGTCTGCATCCTTGGGAATAGGACACGTTCTTTGGCGTCCTCCAACACAAGTCAGCAGGAAAGGCGACTTGATGTTGGCCTTCAAGAAGCTCGCCACATTGCCCGCTCCAATCAGTACTGTCCGATATGTACGCGTTCCCATTTTAGTCGGTCTTCGTTCTGCGGCTTGCGTTCCATCCCTTTGTGCCCCACGGCAATCATGCAGACGGCTCGCATCTCTGCCGGAATGGCGAGCAGGGACTTCACGATGTCTTCTGTCGGCTGACCTTCTGCATCCTGCCTGTCGCGCAGCTGAATCCAGCAGGCACCCAGCCCAAGGTCTTCGGCTTGAAGCAGGATATTCATTGCCGCAACAGAGGCATCTTCTATCCAAACGTCGCTGATTCTTGGGTCGGCAAGCACCACGATTGCCAGAGGCGCTCCCGAAAGGAAGTCGCTACCAACGGCTTTGCATTGGCTCAAGGCCGATAGCATCTGCTTGTCTTCCACCACAATGAACTCGTAACTATGCAGACCTTTGCTGCTGGGAGCCATCAATCCGGCCCGAAGAAGCAGCTTCACATCGTCGCCGCTCAAGAGCTCTTCTGTAAAGCTTCTGTGGCTGCGACGCAACTTGATTAATTCACTGAATTTCATTGAATATTGAACATTGAATATTGAATCCTTTATCTTTTCGCTGCAAAGGTACAAATAATTTTTCAATGGTCAATGGTCAATGTTCCATGTTATACACAATAAATCGACACTTTTAACGTTATTATATAAGATGAAACGTTTCTTAATGCTTCTTTTGCCTCTCTTTTGGGGCATCATGAACGTGTCTGCTCAGGAGGAAGAGCAGCAGGTCGATACCGCCAAGGTGCACCTGAAGGGAAGGGTTGTGGACGATAGCCAAGACCCTGTGTCTTTGTGCCAGGTGCGCATCGAGGGTCAGCCCTTCGGAACCGTCGCCTCGATTGACGGACAGTACAAGCTATCCTTCAATACTGCCGATAGCGTCGTGGTCGTTTACACCATGATGGGCTACGAGACGCGCAAGCGTGTCCTCAAGAAACCCAAAGGCAATCTGACGCTCAACATCGTGATGCGAGAGAGCGGGAAAGAGATGCAAGAGGTGACCATTGCAGAAACGCGCCGACAAATGGGTTCGATGCAGGAACTCAACAAGAAGGACCTGAAGCGAATGCCCTCGACGAGCGGCAATGCCGTCGAAGAGCTTGTGGCAACCCAGGCTGGCGTCAGCACCCATAACGAGCTGAGCAGCCAGTACAACGTTCGTGGCGGCTCGTTCGACGAGAACTGCGTCTATATCAATGGCGTCGAGATTTACAGGCCGATGCTCATCAATAGCGGACAGCAAGAGGGACTTTCCGTCATCAATAGCGATATGGTGGAGAAGATTAACTTCTCTGCTGGTGGATTCGAGGCGAAATATGGCGACAAGATGTCGAGCGTGCTTGACATCACCTATGCCCACCCCGAAAGGCTCGAAGCCTCTGTTGCAGCCAGTCTGCTTGGCGCAAACGTTTATGTCGGTTACGGCAAGAAGAAGTTCTCCTTCAGCAATGGATTGCGCTACAAGACCAACCAATACATGCTGGGCAGCCTCGAGACGAAAGGCGAGTACAAGCCCAACTTCCTCGATTATCAAGCGTATTTCCGCTGGGCACCAACAAAGAACTGGGCCTTCGACGCTATCGTCTATATCAATCGCAACAACTACAACTTCAAGCCCGCTGACCGTGAGACCAAGTTCGGAACGCTTGAGGACGTGAAGAGCTTCAAGGTCTATTTCGACGGCAAGGAGGAAGACCAGTTCCAGACGCTCTTCGGAACCATTCGTGCTGCCCGTATGCTTGGCAAAGGAGCGCTCAGCCTCACCACATCCATCTTCAGCAATCGAGAGAAAGAGACCTACGACATCCAGGGACAATACTGGTTGAACGAGACGAATGGCGACGAGCAGTTGGGAGTCGGTTCCTATATGGAACATGCCCGCAACTTCCTTTACAGCTCAGTCCAAAGCATGAAGCTCGCCTACGACCTCAAGCTCGGCACTCATCAGATGCATGCCGGTATCGGCTGGAAGCACGAGAAGGTGCGCGAGAACGCCAACGAATGGGAGTACCGCGACAGCAGTGGCTACTCCGTTCCCCATACAGGAAACGACCTGCAGGTCATCTATAACATGCGAGCCAAGAACTCCATCAATGCCAACGGGCTCGAGTTCTATGCACAAGACACATGGCGCAAAGAGAGCAGCGCAGGCATCCTCAGCTTCAACTACGGCTTGCGCCTCAGCTATTGGAGCTGGAACAAGGAGTGGCTCATCAGCCCCCGCGCCAGCCTCGGCTTCGTGCCGGCAGCCAACGACAACTTCACCTTCCGACTGGCCCTCGGACTCTACAACCAGCGTCCCTTCTACAAGGAGCTTCGCGACACCATCACCATCGCAGGCAACACGACGGTTCAACTCAACCAGAACATCAAGTCGCAGCGCTCGTTCCAAGTCGTGGCCGGCATGGAATACAAGTTCAAGATAGCGAACCGGCCCTTCAAGTTCACCACCGAGGCCTACTACAAAGCGCAATGGAAACTCAATCCCTATAACGTCGATAACCTGCAAATCGTCTATTATGGCAACAACTGCGCAACAGGTTACGTCGTAGGAGCCGACTTCAAGCTCTATGGAGAGTTCGTCCCGGGCACAGACTCGTGGATCAGCTTCGGTCTGATGAAAGCCGCCATGAAGCTGAACGGACAAACCATTCCGCAGCCTACCGACCAGCGTTACAACATCAACCTCTTCTTCACCGACTACTTCCCCGGCACCACGCGCTGGAAGATGAACCTCAAAGCCACCTTTGCCGACGGCCTCCCCTTCGGACCGCCGCACACGGGACTGGAGCGTAACGTCTTCCGAGCACCAGCCTACAAGCGTTTTGACGTCGGCATGAACTATCGCCTCATCGACAACGAAGACCGTCATCTGCGTCGCTGCAAATACCTGCGCAACATATGGCTCGGCCTCGACTGCTTTAACATCTTCGGGCTCGACAACGTCAGCAGCTACTACTGGATAACGGACATCTCGAACCACCAGTACGCCGTGCCCAACTACCTGACGGGCCGCATGATAAACGCTCGCATTCTCGTGGAGCTGTAACGCCCCCATCGCTTCGTCTGGGGGGAGAAATAGAAAAGCCCCTCGGGTGTTTGGGGCTTTTCTGTCTAGAAATCGCTTGTAATTTTTGTGATTAAAGAATAAAGTTTGATTGTTTTGTCACGGCCATAACTGTCAGCCTTAATCCTTAATCCGTAATCTTTAATCCTGTAATGCTTGTAATTTTTGTGATTAAAGATTAAAGTTTGATTGTTTTGCCGTGCTGATGCTCAGAAGCGAACCTTCAGGAACTTGACGCCATGCGTGGGGATGAAGTAACTGAGGTCAGCCGGGCTGAGGTCTTGCTGTCGCCAGAGGTCGCGAACAGTCTTCAACCCCGTGATGTTCAGCTGCCCAAGGTATTGACCAAAGTTGACTTTGGCGTCGGCAGTGCCGAGGTTGAAGATGCCCAGGGCATGGGTGCCGTCGCTGAGCGGTCGCATCCAGATCTGGATGTCGCCGTCCTGGACGAGGCGCCTGGCTTGTTTGCCGAGGATGTCCTGATTAACGGCGTTCACCTCGTTGTTGCAAAGCAGGCCAATGGTAAAGTCGTCAATCTGGGCAATGTCGCAGCCGATGAGCATGTTGCTGGCCAGCAGTGACCATAGGCTGATGTGGGTGTACTGTTCGTCGGGGGTGAGGCGGCTGTCGCGCAGGTTGTTGCTCCACCCCACTTTACCGACGATAAGCATGTCGGGGTCGTTCCAATGGCCGGGCTTTGCGTAGGGGTAGAGCTCGGGCTGCAGCTCGAAGCCGATGTGGTAGAGGCTCTCCCAGGTGTCGGTGATGTCGCCCGTGGTACGCCAGGAGTTAGCATCTACGGCTTCGCCCCATTTCCAGACGTCAGCCATGCCGTATTGGCAGAGGCTATAGAAGATGTCGCGTGGCTGCCTACGCAGGTAGCCCTCCATGAGGAGGTAGGGACGAACGTAGCTGGCGACGGTCTGGTTGTCGGGTTCCGTGCGGTGCTTGCGGCCATAGCCACACCAGTCGTATTTCAGGTAGTCGATGCCCCAGCTGTTGTAGCTCTCGGCATCCTGCAGTTCGTGGTCGATGGAACCGAGGTAGCCGCCGCAGGTCAGGTCGCCAGGCGAGGAGTAGATTCCGAACTTCAGGCCCTCGGAATGGAGCCAGTCGCCCAGGTCTTTCATGCTGGGGAACTTCTCGTTCACGGCAATCGTGCCGTCGGCATTGCGCTGGGGTGCTTCCCATCCGTCGTCGATGTTCATATAGCAATAGCCATAATCTGCAAGTCCTTTCTCGATGAGTGCCTTTGCACTGCTGATGACCTTATCCTGCGTGACGCTCAAGCCCCAGCAGTTCCAGCTGTTCCAACCCATCGGGGGCGTCAGGGCTATCTTGCTGCCGCAGCGAATGGTGAACTTCTGGGTTTGCTCGCCCTTCGCATTCTTTGCCTTGACGGTAAAGGTGTAGGAACCAGCCTTCTGGAGGGAGCCGCTCAGGGCACCGTTTTCGGGATTGATGGCGAGGCCAGCTGGCAGGTCGTCGGAGGTTATCGTGATGGGACGGTCGCCACTCACGCCAAAGCGGAAATGGATGGGCGAACCTGGACGAACGCCATAGAGGGGAGCGGTGTTGAAGCGAGGCTCAGCAGGGGCTGCAGGCGTCAGGATGTACTTCGGGATGTACTTCGTCTCAATGTTCAGACCGGTCTTGTCCTCGGTGAAGGAAGCGACAATGCGTACCATCTGGTGCTTATCGTAAGGCAGTGTGGCGACGCGGCTCTTCTTCTGGTTCACGGAAACCTTCATCGACTTTTCGCTCATGACTTTACCCGTTTCGGGGTCCCTGACCTGCACCTTGAAAGTGCCGCTCTTGGTGGCTTGCATCTTGCTGGTGAGGGTGACTACGCCCTGACCGCCAGCAGCCTCCTTGATGTCGATGGAGAGATTGTCGATGGTATTAGGTACACGCACCTTAACCGGTCCGGCAAACATGCCACCCGGGTCACCACCATTATAAACCCTGACGGCAATCACATTCTCAGCATCCCATTTGATGAGAGGACTGTTAGCCTTGACGCGATAGACTCTTGGCAGGCTCCAAGCGCTTCTATACCCTCTTTCGTCGGCAGGGAAGCCGCCACTCTTGCCAATGAGTTTTCCGTTCAGGTAAACCTCATCAGCATCATCTATCTTGCCCATATTGAAATCGACGGTCTCCTTGAGGTCGGATTTCTCGAGCAAGCTCTTCGGGATGGTCACATGATAGCGATACCAGCCAAAGCCATTCTCAATCTTGACGCCCTGGTCGGTCCAGGTCTTTGTGTTCCTGATGTCTCGCCAACCGGTTTCATCGAGGTTCGCATCAGCCCACGACATATTGTCGCCAGCATGAAACTTGGCATTCTCAACCGATACTTCCTGAGCAAAGGAGGAAAAAGAGATAGTGCACGCAAGCACCAAAAGGGAAAGAATCTGTTTCATAATAATCGTTAGTTTAAGGTTAATGTTTCCGCAAAGATATAAAAAAGTTCATAATTCATAGTTCATAGTTCACACTTTTTTTGTAACTTTGCAGCATTATGAAGCATAAACTACTATTTCTGCTGCTCTTGTTGGCAGCAACAGCAATGGGAGAGAATCCCAAGAGAGAGTTCCGTGGTGCTTGGATTCAAGCCGTCAACGGACAGTTCCAGAACTTAGGTCGCGACCGCATGCAGGAAATGCTTACGAGCCAGCTCAACGACCTGCAAAAGGATGGCATCAACGCTATCTTCTTCCAGGTTCGCGTAGAGGGCGATGCTCTCTATCCAAGCCAATTAGAGCCGTGGAGCCGTTACCTGACCGGTCAGCAAGGACTGCCTCCCAACCCGTATTGGGACCCTCTGCAATGGATGATTGAACAATGTCACGCTCGTGGGATGGAGCTCCATGCATGGATCAATCCCTATCGCGCCAAGACAAAGGGCACGACGGCTCTGGCCTCGACCCACGAATACTCGCGTCACCCCGAGCGCTTCTTCAACTACGACGGGCTTTTCCTTTTCGACCCTGGAATCCCCGAGAATCGCGACTACATCTGCCAGGTGACTTGCGACATCGTTAGGCGTTATGATGTGGACGGCATTCATGTGGACGATTACTTCTATCCTTATCCCGTTGCAGGCGTTCCCATCCCCGACGAAGCCACCTATAACACCTATGGCGGAGGCATGAATCTGGGCGACTGGCGACGTCAGAACGTCAACAAGTTCATGCAGCAGATGTGCCAGCAAATCCGTCAAGTGAAACCTTGGGTAAAGTTTGGCGTCTCACCTTTCGGCATCTATCGTAACCAGAGGACCGACCCCAAAGGCAGCGCCACAAATGGTTTGCAGAACTATGACGACCTGTATGCCGATGTGCTGGAATGGGTTCGTCAGGGCTGGGTGGACTATAACATTCCCCAGATTTATTGGGAGATTGGCAACAAGGCAGCAGATTATGAAGCATGCATCCGCTGGTGGAGTGCCAATGCAGGACAGCGTCCCATTTATGTAGGCCAGGACGTGAACCGCACCGTCAAGTTCCCTGATCCCTATGATTCCAGTCAACATCAGATGAATCGCAAATACCAGTTGCAACGTGCCCTGCCAGGCATCTACGGCAGTTGCCAATGGTATGCTGCAGCAGTCTGCGAGAATCCAGGCAACTATCAGGAGGTCTTGCGTCAAGTTTACCACAACACACCCGCCTTGCAACCACGCATGCCTTGGATTGACGGCAAAGCTCCTGGCAAGCCTCGCAAGGCAGCTATCGTATGGACAGAAGACGGACCGATGCTCTTCTGGACGGCTCCCAACGCAAAGACCGAAATGGACAAGGCTCAGCAATATGTTGTCTATCGCTTTGGGCCTGGCGAGAAGGTCAACCTGAACGACGCGACGAAGATTCTTTGCTTCACGAAATCTACGATGTTGCCTCTCCCTTATCAAGGTGGCAATACGAAATACACCTATGTCGTGACTGCTCTCGACCGTCTGCAAAACGAGTCGAAAGCCGTCAAGAAGAAGGTGAAGCTGTGAAAAAGGTCAACGGTCAATGATTAATGGTCAATAGGTTTACGCCTGAGACTCGCATCGATGCAGAGGACTTTCAGCTGAGGTTTGAGCAGAAAGATGTGTCATTCGTAAGGGCGGAAATGGACGAGACCGGCATCGTTTGCTATTACGAGTCGGCAGACATACTGGCAGATAAGGACATTCAAGCCTGGATAACACAAACTTTGGAAGCCTTTGCCCGCAAGCGTGTCAAGTCAAGACTTGTGCCGCGCCTCCTCGATATGGCTAAAGAACGAGGCCTCAACGTCAACAACGTCAGGGTCTCATCAGCAAAAGGTCGTTGGGGCAGTTGCAGCTCGAAAGGCAACATCAACCTTTCCCTCTACCTTATACTCCTGCCTCACCACCTGCAGGATTACGTCTTGCAGCACGAACTCACCCACCTCATCGAGATGAACCACAGCCCTCGCTTCTGGGCACGCCTCGATGAGGTATGCTCCGGCAAAGCCAAAGCCCTTCGAAAGGAAATGAGAGGCTATAACACATCGTTCGTTCAACAATCTTAAATTGCGGTTTTTCGACAAAAGACAAGTGAATTGTATAAAAAAGGTTGTAGTGTTACAACCATTTTAAAAATGTTTTGTATCTTTGTGGCGTAAATTAATATATTTCGTGGAGTATGAAGTATCTGAATATTAAGAAGGCATTGGCAGCATGGCAAAATTTGCAACCATTGTCTGAAAAAGACAGGGATAGACTTAGCCGTCGTTTCACAGTGGACTTCAATTACAATAGCAATCATATTGAAGGTAACACCCTGACTTATGGTCAGACAGAGATTCTTTTGTTA
>ONSR01000052.1 GCA_900320565.1 uncultured Prevotellaceae bacterium | reverse complement strand
GACAACATCCTCGAAGGCGTGGATGTAGATACGTCTAAACCCGTCGGCCACAAGTACTACACTCTGGCTGAGACGTCAAACGACATTGCCTTCTTCGAGGTGCTTGGCAATACGCTCTACGCTCACAAAGCATACATCGAAGCAACCTCAGGCCCCATTGCCTATTACTTCGACGATGCAACAGGCATAAGCCTGATGGAAGAAGGAAGAAGTCAGATGGAAGGTGGTGCTATCTACAACCTCGCAGGCCAGCGCCTCCAGAAGATGCAACGTGGCATTAACATCGTTGGCGGTAAAAAGATTGCGGTTAAGTGAGAATAAAGCTGAGCTTGCTCATGCTTTATCGAGCGTGAGCAATCTCGGCAAAGCCAAGGTAATAAGATAGTAAGAAAAATAAGAGAATAAGAAAGCGGCAGTCACTCTACGTAGAGCGGCTGCCGCCTTTCTTTTATTTATTTTGAATTTAATAATTTTGAATTTTGAATTGAATCACGAGTTCATGCTGAGCAGGAATTCCTCGTTGCTCTCTGTGTTCTCGAGGCGGGACTTCACTTCGTTCATGGCTTCGATGGGCGTCATGTCGGCCAGGAACTTGCGCAGTATCCACATGCGGTCCAGCGTCATCTTGTCCTGCAGCAGGTCGTCGCGACGTGTGCTGCTGGCTACGATGTTGACGGCAGGGAAGATACGCTTGTTGGAGAGCATGCGGTCGAGCTGCAGTTCCATGTTGCCCGTTCCCTTGAACTCCTCGAAGATGACTTCGTCCATCTTGCTGCCGGTATCGATAAGGGCAGTTGCTATGATGGTCAGGCTGCCGCCGTTCTCGATGTTACGGGCAGCACCAAAGAAGCGCTTGGGCTTGTGCAGGGCATTTGCATCCACACCACCACTCAGCACCTTACCGCTGGCAGGAGATACCGTGTTGTAGGCACGAGCCAGACGTGTGATGGAGTCGAGGAAGATGACCACATCGTGTCCGCATTCCACCATACGCTTTGCCTTTTCGAGCACGATGCCGGCAATCTTGACGTGACGCTCAGCAGGCTCGTCGAAGGTGCTGGCTATGACCTCAGCCTTTACGGTACGGGCCATATCGGTTACCTCCTCAGGACGTTCGTCGATGAGCAGCATCATCAGGTATGCCTCAGGATGATTGGCGGCAATTGCGTTGGCGATGTCCTTCATGAGCAGCGTCTTACCCGTCTTAGGCTGCGCCACAATCAAGGCACGCTGGCCTTTGCCGATAGGAGCGAAGAGGTCAACCACGCGAGCCGAGAGAGAGTCGCCTTTGCCCTTGCAGAGCTGGAACTTCTCGTCGGGGAAGAGAGGCGTGAGGTTCTCGAACGGGCTGCGGTCGCGCACGGTATCTGGGTTGCAGCCATTGATGCGCTCTACACGCATCAGGGGGAAGAACTTCTCGCCACGCATTGGCGGACGAACCGGACCTTCCACCACGTCGCCAGTCTTGAGACCATACTGTTTGATCATCTGTTGTGTGACGTAGATGTCGTCGGGACTGCTCAGGTAGTTGTAGTCGCTGCTACGGAGGAAACCAAAGCCTTCGTTCATCACCTCGAGCACGCCTTCGCCACGAATGCTATCGCCGAAGTTGAAGGAAGAAGGTGTAGCTGCTTCTCCGTTTCCCTTTTGGGGAACTACTTTATTCGAATCTGTGTCCTCTCCCTTTGCAGGAGCGTTAGAGAAGGTCTTTGCCTGTTCCTCGGCCGACGGGATATCCTGTATGATGATGAAGTCGGCAGGCTCTTCCTTTGGCTGTGTTTTTACCTTCTCTTCCTTTGTCTCACCAATACGTTTGCGACGCTTTTTCTCGGGAGCAGGCTGTTCTGGCTGTGCTTCCTCAGCAGGTTGAGTTTTACTTTCTTTCTGCTCAGCCTCCTTTGCTGCTTCTGCAGCTTTAGTAGCCTCTTCAGCTTCTTTTTCAGCCTTAGACTTGCGTCCGCGCTTCTTGGGAGCCTTTGCCTCTTCGGCTTGTTGACTTCCCCTGCGGTCGTCGAGCTTTGCTTCTGGTTGAGTTGTAACAGCTTCAGCAGGCTGAGCTTCAGTTTCTTTAGTAGCCTTGGGCTTCCTGCCTCTCTTCTTTTGGGCAGAATCAACGGGAGCCTGCAGGGACTGAGCGTCCAATATGTTGTAGATGAGTGTTGTCTGGTCGTTACTGAGTTCCGCACCAAGTTTTCCGGCAAGCGCAGTAAGCTCTGCCAGAGTCATTCCTTCAAGTTCACTTTTGTGCATAATCTGTGTATGCTTAATAATAATAAATAATGTGTAAGGGAAAGTAATGAACTGCCGAAAAGAATATGCAGGCAGTACTTATCTTTGGTATTACGAGTGCAAAGGTACGACAAAAAAGTGAAAAGTGAAAAGTGAAAAGTGAAAAATCTTTGTTTATTCTCCCTTTTTTTGTACTTTTGTACGCTAAATCGTAAATAAAAGAGGTGGTTTCATACTTACAGGTACAGAATCTGACGCGAAGTGTGGGGGACAAGACGCTCTTTCGCGACCTCTGCTTCAGCATCGGCGAAGGGCAGAAGGTGGGTCTTATCGCCAAGAACGGAACGGGCAAAAGCACGCTCCTGAACATCCTTGGCGGCAAGGACCAGGCAGACGAAGGGCAAGTCGTCTTCCATAATGACCTTCGCATCGGTTACCTGGAGCAGACCCCTAACTATCCCCTCGACCTGACTGTCATCGAGGCTTGCTTCTGGCACGGCAACGAGACGACCAACCTCATCCGTGAGTACGAGACCTGCATGGCTTCCGCAAGTCAGGAAGGCCTGCAAGACATCCTCGATCGCATGGAACAACTGAAGGCTTGGGACTACGAGAATCGTGCCAAGACCATCCTCTCGCAGCTCTTCATCACGGAGTTCGACAAACCGCTCTCTCAGCTTTCAGGAGGCCAGTTGAAGCGTGTCGCCCTCGCCAATACGCTCATCATGGAGCCCGACCTGCTCATCCTCGACGAGCCAACGAACCACCTCGACTTGCAGATGATTGAGTGGCTCGAGAACTATCTCTCGCGCTCCAACGTTACGCTCCTTATGGTCACGCACGACCGTTACTTCCTCGATCGTGTTTGTTCCGTCATTCTTGAACTCGACGAAGAGACGGTTTACACCTATCAGGGCAACTATGCCTACTTCCTCGAACATCGTGCCCAACGCCTCGAAGTGGCTCGGGCTGAGGTTGCGAGGGCCACGAACCTCTATAGGACGGAACTTGACTGGATGCGGCGAATGCCTCAAGCCAGAGGTCATAAGGCAAGGTATCGCGAGGAAGCGTTCTATGAACTGGAAAAGCAAGCCCATCGCCGCATCGAGGAGCAGCAGGTCAGGCTCGAGATGAAATCGACCTACATCGGCAGCAAGATATTCGAGGCCGAGTATGTGAGCAAGGCTTATGGAGACCTTGTCCTGCTCAAGGACTTCTATTATAACTTCTCGCGCTATGAGAAGCTCGGCATCGTGGGCAATAACGGCACAGGCAAGAGCACTTTCGTCAAGATGCTGCTCGGACTGGTGAAGCCCGATAGCGGACGTTTCGTTGTGGGCGAGACTGTGCGTTTCGGCTATTACAGTCAGGACGGAATGCAGTTCAACGAGCAGATGAAGGTGATTGATGCTGTTCGCAAGACTGCTGAATATGTTGACCTTGGAGGCGGAAGGAAGCTCTCAGCCATGCAGTTCCTGCAGCACTTCATGTTCTCGCCCCAACAACAGCAGAACTACATCTACAAGCTTTCTGGAGGCGAGAAGCGCAGGCTCTACCTCTGTACCGTGCTCATGCAAAGCCCCAACTTCCTTGTCCTCGACGAGCCCACGAACGACCTCGACATCACTTCTCTGCAGATACTGGAGCAATACCTGCAGGACTTCAAGGGCTGCGTCATCATTATCAGCCACGACCGCTACTTCATGGACAAGGTTGTGGACCACCTCTTCGTCTTCAAAGGCAACGGCGTCGTGAAGGACTTCCCAGGCAACTATACACAATATCGAAATCAAGTTGACAAGTTAACAAGTAAACAAGTTGACAAGTCTCTTCCCCAAGAGCGTAACAACTCGTCAACTCGTCAACTCGTCAACTCAACTCCTCGCAAACGCAAGATGTCTTTCCGCGAGAAGCAGGATTTCGAGGCTCTCGGAAAGGAAATAGACGAGCTGGAGAACGAGAAAGCCGACATCGAGGCAGCCCTCAGTAGCGGTACCCTAAGCACGCAGGAAATAATCGACCTCAGCAAACGCCTGCCCGTAGTCAACGATTTGCTAGACGAGAAATCGATGCGTTGGCTCGAACTCAGCGAGATAGAGTAGGGAGCAGGCTGCCTCATCATCAAAGACTCAGTGGCTCGTCAGCAGACAAAGAACCGGTCAAAACTTTTGACCAGTCATGTTGTTGCCTGTCTTGTAATGATACAATTCGACTGATTTTACTATTGCTGATGAACCTTCTTTTTGCCTATTTTCTTTTATTTTGTAACTTTTTTGCCTGTTTTATTTGACAAAGTGAAATAATAGTTGTAATTTTGCAGAAAATTTGATAGAAAACAAGGTAAATCATGAGCAAACTCCTAAAGCCCGAAGGATATACTGCCCTGCTTAGCTTGAACCAGACAGAGCAGGCAATCAAGAAAATCAAGGACTTCTTCCTCAACAGCCTTTCAACCGAACTGCGCCTCAGTCGCGTCACAGCACCTCTGTTCGTGCTTCGCGGACTAGGCATCAATGACGACCTGAATGGCGTGGAGCGTCCTGTGTCGTTCCCCATCAAGGATATGGGCGATGCTACGGCTGAAGTGGTGCATTCCCTAGCAAAGTGGAAACGTCTTACACTCGCCGAGTACCAGACGAAACCTGGTTTCGGCATCGTGACAGACATGAATGCCATCCGTGCTGACGAGGAGCTTGACAACCTTCACAGCCTTTATGTCGATCAATGGGACTGGGAGCGAGTGCTTCTTGCCGAGAACCGTAACGAAGCCTATCTGCGTCGAATCGTCAGGAAGATATATAGTGCCATCCTGCGAACCGAGTTCTATGTTTGCGAGAACTATCCTCAGCTGAACCCTTACCTGCCCGAAGATATCCACTTCATCCATAGCGAAGAGCTCCTGAAGCTTTATCCCGACAAGACTGCGAAGGAGCGCGAGGACCTCATTTGCAAGACTTATGGAGCCGTATTTATTATAGGAATAGGTGGCAAACTCTCGAACGGGGAGGTACACGACAACCGAGCTCCTGACTACGACGACTGGAGCACGCCCAACGAGAGCGGCTTCCTCGGGCTGAACGGCGACTTGCTTGTTTGGTATCCGACGCTGAACCGCAGCATTGAACTCAGTTCGATGGGCATTCGTGTTGACAAGGAAGCCTTGCTCCGTCAACTCGCCTTGCAAGGAAAAGAAGAGCGCAAGGAACTCTACTTCCACCAGCGCTTGCTTAGCGACTCGCTGCCCCTTACCATCGGTGGCGGCATCGGTCAGAGCCGACTCTGCATGGTGCTCCTGCATAAGGCACACATCGGCGAGACACAAGCCAGCATCTGGCCCGAAGCTATGCGAAAGGAATGTAAGGAAGCAGGAATGCAACTAATATAGTTAAGAGTTAAGAGTTAAGAGTTAGGAGTTAAGAGTTAAGAATTAAGAGTTAGGAGCGAAGAACGACAATTGCACGAAATTTCTTAATTTTTCATTTATAAATATATTAATCAATGCACAGACATCAGAACAGGCCTACGGTAATCACTTGGAAGCAGTTTGCTAACAAAGGTTACAGTGCCTTTGCCAGCCTTCATCGGCAAGTGCGTATCGGTGTCCTCAGCGTCGCCACTCTTGGTGTGGCGGCAGCAGCTCAAGCTCAAAGACAGAGTTCTCCTATTGTTACTGTTGAGGAGGAGAAGATTATTGACGAGGAAGAGTTGGCTGAGGTGACCGTGAGCGGCACTATGGCTCCGCTGACGCAATTGCAGTCGGCACGAATTGTCAGTGTACTTAGCCGTCAGGATATCGAGCAGGCGGCGGTACAAAGTATCAACGACCTCTTTAAATTAGTCACAGGCGTGGACGTCCGTCAGCGTGGTGGCTTTGGTATTCAGACGGACATCAGTATCGATGGCGGCACCTTTGATCAGGTCACGCTTCTGCTCAACGGCATCGACATCGGCAATCCCCAGACAGGACATCTTTCGGCAGACTTTCCCGTCAGCATCAGCGACATAGAACGCATCGAGGTGCTCGAGGGCGCGGCCAGTCGTGTCTATGGTGGCCAAAGCTTTGGCGGCGCTATCAATATCGTCACCAGGCATGATGCGGGACGAAATATCGAGCTCTCTGCTCAGGGCGGTTCCTTCGGTACTGCAGAAGGCGAGGCTCGTTTTTCTCTTACGACAGGCAAGGTGTCGAACCGCATCAGCGGCGGTGGCGGCAGAAGCGATGGCGGCACGCTCAACAGTTCTTGGCGAAAGGGACAGCTCTTCTATCAGGGCGACTATGAGAATGACGCTCTGAAGCTTGACTGGCAGTTTGGCTTCTCAAAGAAGAGCTACGGCGCCAATACTTTCTATAGTGCAAATTATCCCGACCAATACGAGCGCAACCAGCGACTCATGACAAGCATCAGCGCTGAGACGAAGGGTCGCTTCCATTTCACGCCACAAGTCTTCTGGAATCGTTCGTGGGACAACTTCGAGCTTGTTCATAACTCCACCTTCGGCGAGAATTTCCATCGGACAGACGTCTTTGGCCTCAAGGCAGGAGGACATATAGATTGGCAACTCGGCAAGACGGCAGTCTCGGCACTCCTGCGTCATGAAAATATCTTAAGCACGAATCTGGGATGTAATCGCCAGCCAGAAGGGGACTTTTATGCTTGGAACGATAATCGTACGACGGTCTCCTTCAGCCTCGAGCACAACATCCTGCTGAGGCATTGGACCATCTCTGCAGGCCTCATGGCAAGCATGACTTCGGCCATCGACCATCATTTCCGCTTCTATCCGGGTGTCGATGTTGCCTATCGTCCCACATCCAGTTGGAAATTGCTCTTCTCCTACAACAAAGGTTTCCGCCTGCCCACCTTTACTGAACTCTATTACAAGAGTCCGACTCACGAAGGCAATCGCGACTTGAAAGCCGAGCACAATCACTCCTTCTCGCTTGGAGCCGAGCACCGGTGGAGTGGGGCAGTGGCAAGTGTTAGAGGCTTCTATCATCGTGGCACACAGATGATTGATTGGGTGATGTATGCGCCCGACGACATCTTCCATACCGCTTCTTTCGACCTCGATAATGTCGGTGTGCAGGTTCAGGGCAAGATGTCCTTTCCGGAACTTTTTGGACACGATACCTGGGTGCGTTCCCTCAGCATGGGTTATACCTACATCCATCAGACGAAGCACGATGCAGAGGGTGTCGTCAAGAGCAACATGGCGATGGAGTATCTGCGACATAAAGCTGTGGCGAGCCTCACCCATCGTATCGCAAAGGTTAAGTCGTCAAATCATAAATGGTTAAATGGTATTTGCGAGTTGACTTGGAACTTCCGTTGGCAGGAGCGTGTGGGCAGCTATATGAGTGGCGGCGAACTGGTTCCCTATCATCCTTATGCGATGCTCGATGCCAAGTTACAATGGGAAGCACCTTGCTATCAGGTGTTTGTACAGGCAACTAACATCACCAACCATCGCTACTATGACCTTGGTTCTGTTCCTCAGCCCGGCATTTGGGTAATGGCAGGAGCACGATTCAGGCTGAGTTTATAAATATTTATAACTGAACTTTCGGAAGTAAAAATGGAAGTAAAAATGGAAGTTAATTCGCTACACTCATGGAAGTTAAAATGGACAATAGTAAACGAAGCTGCTAGCATCCAAGGCTATCGTCCAGCACGAAGTGCTTTACTTCCAGCCAGCAACGCTGGCGTAACTTCCTATTTAACTTCATCTTATAACTTCCGAAACTTAAATTTATAAATTTTGAGTTCTTAATTATAATTTGTACCTTCTTGCGCGCCGTAGGTGCTCAGGCGCAGGCGGAAGACTTTTGCCGAGCTACTTTTGCGCTCGACAATTAAAATAAAATTTTATTTATTTTGTATTGTGCTCGCTTTTTTGTACCTTTGCACGCGGAATAGTATATTTATTTGTATGATACGACGATTTCTTGCCTCGTTCCTGCTCTTCCTGGCCTGCCTTGTGGCTATGCCTTACACGCTTGTTATTGATGCTGGTCATGGCGGCAAAGACCCTGGAGCAATGGCTAATGGCGCTAAGGAGAAGAACATCAATCTGGCTGTGGCTCTTGCTTTCGGAAAGCTGGTGGAGCAGAACTGCAAGGATGTGAAGGTCGTCTATACCCGCAAGACCGATGTGTTTGTCGAACTCAACGAGCGTGCAAGAATTGCCAATAAGGCTAAGGCTGACCTCTTTATCAGCATCCACACGAATGCCACAGCAGCGAAGGTCGGTCCGCAAGGCACTGAGACTTACACGCTTGGTATGCACAGAGCCGCCGATAACCTGGCCGTCGCCAAACGAGAGAACTCAGTCATCACCCTCGAGAACGACTACGAAGAGAAGTACGAAGGCTTCGACCCTAACTCCAGCGAAAGCTACATCATCTTCGAGCTCATGCAGGACAAGAATATGGAAAGCAGCGTGAAGCTTGCAGACCTCATTCAGAAGCAGTTCCGCAACACGGCAAAGCGTGTCGATAAAGGCGTGCATCAGGCAGGTTTCCTCGTGCTTCGCGCCACCAGTATGCCAAGCGTCCTGATTGAGTTGGGCTACATAAACAACGCAAACGAAGCGTCATACCTTACCTCCACCGCTGGTGTGAACACCCTTGCAAAGAGCATCTACAACGCATTCGTCGCATACAAGAAGTAAAGATGAAAACAGAAGTAAAGATAGGAATTGTGGGAGTCGTGGCCATAGTGGCACTCTTCCTCGGCATTAACTTCCTGAAGGGTGTTAAACTCTTCAGCTCCAGCCAGAAGTATTACATCTCCTTCGCCAACACAAAAGGCCTGACGAAGAGCAGCGCCGTCTATGCCGACGGTTACAAGGTGGGCATTGTAAGCAACATCAACTACGACTTCCGTCACCCAGGAAATGTCGTTGTGGAAATCAGTACAGACAAAGGGCTGCGCATTCCCAAAGGCAGTTCCGCGCAACTCGACGAAGCCGTGCTGGGTGGCTGTACGCTCAATATGCTCCTTGCCACCAACCTGACCGAAGCTTACCATCCGGGCGACACCATCGAGGGAAGCGATGTTAGTGGTCTCATGGCAAAGGTGGGTGGTATGGTTCCCCAACTGGAACAGGTCGTGGCAAAGGTCGATACACTCGTCGCAACACTCAACACCCTGCTCTCCAACCCTAATCTGCCCCTCATCATCCAGAATGCAGAACTCATCACAGAGAACCTAAACAAGAGCACAGAGCAACTCAATACCCTGCTTCGCAATGACATACCTCAGATGACGGGCACCTTTACGAAGGCGGGCGAGAAAGTGACTGTGTTGACGGACAAGCTGAATCAGCTCGACCTGCAAGCAACACTCGAGAACGTCAACCAGACGATTACCAGCGTCCACACTATGATGGAGAAGATGCAGAGCCCCAAAGGAACGCTTGGCAAGCTGATGAACGACCCATCGATTTATGACAACCTGAATCACACGGTACAGAGCGCCGACAGCCTCGTCAGTGACCTTAAAGCCCATCCGAAGCGCTATGTTCACTTCTCGGTGTTCGGCAAGAAAGAGGGCCATTAAATATGTAAAGAAAAAGAGGCGTGCTTAAATTTTCAACTAGGCACGCCTAAATTTTTATCTATGCACGCCTAATTCGTCAACTAAGCACGCTTAAATTTTCAACTAAGCACGCCGTCAGTGCCTATGTCTGCACGCAATACGGCGCAATGCCTCTGCTCCTTGTGGAACTTATTTAACCAATAACTTCTTACCTTTATATATAAGGAGACCCTTATGCCCAGACTTTTCTGGGAGTTTGATGCCGTCAACTCTGTAGTAAGGTGATTCCTTTTCTGTGCTCTCGGGCTTAATGATGCGGTCGGCTATGGCTGTGCTGAAGATGTATGAGCCCGAACCAAGTTCGAGGATGGCATTTCCACCTTCATAGCGCAACAGGGCTACACCTTCGGCGCGCTCAATTTCCTCTCCGCTTTCATGAACCTCATATCCTTCAGGGCAAGGCATATACAATGTTGCTGTCGTGTTGGCAGGGACTGTTACTTCATAGATGATGCGTCCCTGTTCCTCCCATTGCCAACGGGCATGGATGGGGCCGTAGTCGCTATGGAATGTTGCATCGGTCCAGGTGATGCGTTGCTGCTGATAGAGTAGGGTGTTGCGGTCGTCGGGATGTGGCTTGAGGATGAAATGATGGAAGCCAGGCTCGCTGGTGTCGGGCGAGATGCCTGCCATATATCGATACATCCAGTCGGCAACAGCTCCGTAGGCATAGTGGTTAAAGGAGTTCATGTTTGCCGGTCCCATGCCGTTTGCTTTGGTGTATGAGTTCCAGCGCTCCCACATTGTCGTTGCTCCCTGGTCGATGCTGTAGAGCCATGATGGGTCGTTGCGTTGCAGGAGAATAGTGTAGGCTTCCATGTTGAGGTCGCAATCGGACAGCGTCTGGTTCAGAATGGCAGTGCCTAGGAAGCCAGTGTTGAGCGTGTAGTTGTTTCCACGAATAGCTGCCTGCAACTTCCTAACGGTTGCATCAACAGATGTCTCGTCGGGAAGGAGGTTGTAGCGAAGAGCCATCAGATAGGCACATTGAGTGTCGTGTATGGGCGTCTTTTGAGCGTTGAGGTAGCGTTCTTGCCATTCGGAACGGATGTTCTCAAAGAGTTGCTGATAGTTCTTAGCATCGCGGGCATACAGGTCGTTCTCGTTCTCGGAAAGAGCTTGTGCAATGTCGCGCATCAGCTGGGCTGCATAAGCATAGTAGCAGACGCTCACGTAACGTTTGTCTGTAGGAAGGTATGCAAGCCAGTCGCAATACTTCGTGTCGGCACCGTTATAGAGATAGCCATCGCCTGCTTTTGTAGCGCACCACTCCATGTGTTTCTTCATGGAAGCGTAGTGGTCACGCAGCACTTCCTTGTCGCCAGTCATGAGATAGACATTATATGGCACGATTAGTCCAGCCTCGGCCCAACCAGCCTGCCCGTAACCACGGTCGCCCCAGATGTAGGGTGCTACGAGGGGATAAGCTCCATCGTTGCGCTGAGAGTCGCGTATGTCCTGTACCCACTTCTTATAGAAATTGCGGGAGTCGGCGTTGTAGAGCCCAGCCATAGAGAATACCTGTGTGTCGGCTCCCCATCCGAGGCGTTCGTCGCGTTGGGGGCAGTCGGTTGGTACACTGATGAAGTTGCTGCGCTCACCCCACATGATATTGCTGTAGAGCTGGTTGATGTCGGTATGGCTGCAAGCGAAGTTCGATGATTCGTCCATGCTGGTGGTCAGCGTCTCGCCAACAACGTCGGAGAGTTCAATATCGTCCGACGTGGTGACCTCCACATAGCGGAATCCGAAATAAGTGGTTGTGGGATGATAGCTTTCGCCCTCTTCCGTACCAGCTAGGGTGTAATAGAGCGTTGCTTCGGCAGAACGTAGGTTGGTGAGATAGACCGAACCGGCAGGTCCGTCCTCGCCTCGGCTGGCATCGCCTGTCTCGTTCCTCATCTCGGCAAAGCGGAAGCGCAGATGTGTACCTCGATTACCTTTTGCCTTGAAACTGACCCAGCCAGAACCGTTCTGTCCCATGTCGTATATGGCAACCTGCCCGGCTTTGAGGTTTATGGTGTGCTGTGAGGCATAGCTCTCTGTCTCGTCGAGACGACCGAAGCCAGACCCTGTATCTACCACATTATATATTTGTATGGTCTTGGGGTGGCGAGCCAATTCGGGAACCGTAATGACTGGACCTCCTTTGAAGGATTGCAGTGTCCCCTTGAAATCCGTGCTTGCTGCGGTTTGATACCAGTCCGAGTCGTCAAACGCTGCAGTGCTCCAATTGCTGCTGAAGCGTGCATCGTATTCTTCACCGTGATAGATGTCTCCTCGGCGCAAAGGCCCGTTCCATTGGCTCAGCCATGAGAGGTCGGAGGGGATGTGTTGCTCTGTACCGTCGGCATAAGTGATTACGAGCAATCCTCTGAACGCGCAGTCCTTGTTGCCGAAAACACCATGAGCAATGGCACCATTCCACCATCCGCTCGACAGCTCGACACCGATGGCATTCTTGCCTTCTTCAAGCAAATTCGTCACATCATGAGTCGTGTAGAAAAGTGTCTTATTGTAGTCTGTTGAGCCAGGCTTAAGTTCGTCCTGAATGGTGTTCCCGTCGTCGTCGGTGATGCCAACGCGTTTGCCATTGATATAGACATTATATATGCCCAGAGCCGTTGCATAGAGGCGGGCATGATGGATTTCCTTTTCTTCCGTGTTGAAGCTTTTTCGGAGAATCGGGTTGCCTGGGATGATACTGCCATCCGCTTGCATCGTCCGCTTACGGAAGCCTTTATTGGCCTTCATGTATAGTTGTCGGCTGCCTTGATAGCTAAGCACTTCTGCTCCGAAGAACGGATTGCTTTCCCCCTCAAAGTCTTCGCTCAGGCGTATCGTGGCATTGCCCTCGCTGTCGTATTCCTTAACAACAAGATTGTCAAAGTAAGCTCGCTCGTCGCTATCTGAGGCTGCTGAGACACGGAAGCCCACGTCGCCGTAGTCTAGGATGCCAGCCGCATCCTCGTAGGTATCAACGAGTTCATCGTCGATGAATGTGCGGACGTATGGCGCATCGCATTCGATGTGTAGGTGATGCTGGTGGTTCAGAATCTGTGCTGCCGTGAGGGTAAGCGGTGTGTCGGAGTAGGTAAGGGCGTCGTTGTTGTAAGCATGACGTCGCAGGGCTGGTTTGCTGACGCCCTTTGTACAAATCTGCCACATCATGTATGTGGTCTGCGTGGTTGCCCCGAAGCAGACGGAAGCATTGTGGTTGATGAGCGTCATATCAACATCCAGGTCGAAACGCACCTGTTTGGCTTGTTTCTTCTGCCAAAAGTACTTGCTTGGCCCCGAAGCATAGAATCTACCGTTCACCAACTCACCTCCGTCGAAGATGCTGGTCGAGCCGTTGAAGTTCTCCTGCAGGAGGATTTGGCTGCCGCTCTTCACAAGCAGGTCATCGAAGTAGGCCTGCTCCGGATTGCTTCCACCGAACTGACGAAACCCATAGTCGCCGCCATAGGGGAAGTCGCCTGTCCGGGTATCGATGAGTGTGCCATTCAGATAGGTCATTGCCTTGTTTCCTCCTGTCACCACAATGCGCAGTTTATGTGTTTTACCTTGGGTGAGACTTGTGCCAGACAAGGTTTTTTCCAACAAGCAGGATGCAGAGCCATTTGTCCATTTATGGGGGCGGAAACGTGCTGTGCCTGTGGCGTTTGAGAACTGCCACATGTAGAAGTTGTTGTGGTCAGTAGAGCCGAAGATGATGCCTGCAGCCTGATTCTTAACCTCGAATGTCAGTGTAATCTCATAGTTTGAAACGGTTTCTCCTTCGGGAACATAACCGATAGGCGTCTTTGTAGCCTTTATCCATGATGCTCCATTCCATTCTTGCTCTCCCATGAGACCAGTCTCAAAGAAGGCTTTCTCTATGCTTGTGGCCGTCTCGCCATGATTGTCGGTTACCGTCACACACCAGTAATAGCGTGTCTGAGGTTGTGTGGAGAAACCATCCAGCGGAACATCCACATTCTTTTCACTTGCAATGGAACCAGAATCCCATATTACATTCCCCATCATGGCATCGGTGGCAATTTGGATATTATAGGACTGTTGGACGGTGCCTCTCACTTCTGAGGAGAGTTCCCATGACAGATGTGGGCAGACAACATCAATGCCAATGGGGTTGCGATAGTCTTCTACGCGCAAGTTCCTTACATCAAGTCCCCATGCAAAGATAGAAAACATGCCGGTCAATAACAAAGCCAAACGTCTCATAAGTCAGGGTATAATAGTATTATTGTCAATGATTACTTTGCAAAATTACGATAATATTCTTACATAACAAAAAAAAACAAGAAAAAGTAAAGCAAATAGTTCGTCATATCCATTTCTTAGCAGAATTTGGTCATGTATAAGCAAACTACCTTTGGCTATTGTCACTTCATGGTGAAGTGGATTTCCCATATTGCATATCAGGCATAATGTCAATGTATATATTGAGGCAAGTGCAAAATAGGGATTGCTCCTCGGATCTATTAAATGAGAAAGAGGCTGTGCCAAACGACACAACCTCTTTCTCTTTGCGTTCAGTGGATAACCCTGTAATGTGTGGCCGAACTTCAGCAGGTGTTCGTGCCGTAACCTATATATGACTTGCTATTGGCGTGTCTTGTCCATAAGCACTTTCATCCAATAGCCACCGATGACAGAGCGTGCCTTGAAGCCAGTCATGCGGCCGGTCTTAGTGTCGTGCCAGTCGCTGATGGGCACGCGGCTCTCCGTCTCGTTGATGTACTTGTAGAGCGGTTCAACGAAGGCTTGGAAGTCTTTGTTGTTAGCAGCCATAGCCGCAGTCCACATAATCCAGTCGCTCTTGGTGTAATCCTTACGGCAGTCGAGTGGCAGACCATATTGGTTCTGCTTCTTGAGGTAGTACTTCAGTTCGGTCTGCATGGCACCGTTAGGAATGATGTTTGTCTGCCAGAGTTTGTCCCAAACCATGTTATACTTCTGACTCCAGGTGTCGGCTCCTGCGCCGTAAGCCAGTTCGTAGTGGTCTTTGACTTTTGTCTCTTTTTCCCATGCAGCAGCCATTTCCTTTGCCTTTGCATTGTACTTCTCATAAACATCGTCCAGTCCTTTCATCTTGGCAAGCTCTGCATATCCAACCACACCCATGATGGCCTTGATGGCGAGGTTGCAGTTGCCAGCCCAGTGACCTGCGAAGTCATCTGTACAAAGCTGGTTGGCGGGGTGCAAGCCGTTCTCGACGAGGTAGTCGGCCCAAGTGGTGATGAGGCGCCAGTACTTGTCAACATAGAGTGTGTTGCCTTCCTGCTTGCAGATTTGTGCGGCGAGGGTAATCATGTTGCCAGCTTCTTCAAGAGGCATATCGCCACCATAAACTTGGCCGTTTGCCTTGGGATACTGGCCGAGGTCGTGTGCTGCGAAAGGCTTCGTCCAGCGGCCCGTGTAACTGTATTCGAAGATTGACGTCATCA
The DNA here is from genome assembly GCA_900320565.1 of uncultured Prevotellaceae bacterium. GTDB lineage: Bacteria > Bacteroidota > Bacteroidia > Bacteroidales > Bacteroidaceae > Physcousia. Next base: position 624 of record ONSR01000052.1, on the reverse strand, counting down.
TGCCCTTCTGCAGTTCTGGGTTGTAGCAGAGCAACCGTTGGAGTTGTTCTCCTTCGAGAAGAAGAGCACATTGCCTTCGTCGTCGCGGAAGAGCTTGTGTGCGGCGTTGACATGACGGTAGGAACCGGAGAGTATCTCAGCATATTTCTTGCCACCAGCGCTGAAGGCATCGTCGTAGATGGTCTTGTCCATCTGGCGGCAACGCTGCATGATGTTGGTGTAGTTGCCCTGCATGCGAGAGAATATGTCGTAGATGCTTACGCTACCTTCGTGTGCCCAATAGCCTTTGTAGCGCTTGAAGAAGTACTCGATGTCCCAAATCTCGTCGTAACCAATCATGGCAAAGCTGCTGCCCTGCTCTGTTGTGCCAAAGTCGTGGACGTAAGCCAGAGTGGGCAGAGATACCTGCTTCTGGCAAACTACCTGGCGTTCACCTCTTGGCAAGCGTCCGTCTGCAAGGAATTGTGTCTTGATGTCGGCATCGGAAGCAAGGCAGAGACGACCATTCGTGCCAGCAAGGTAAACGTAGCCCCAATCGATGCAGATGCCGTCGCCCGTCTTGGCAAGGATGGGTTGCTGGATGGTGCCAGCCTTGAGGTACTGTGTGCCATTCTTGTACTCCAT
>ONSR01000017.1 GCA_900320565.1 uncultured Prevotellaceae bacterium | reverse complement strand
TTGCTTACACTGTTCTTTCTTCTTTATGATGAAGCAGAGGCGCACGGCCTGATACTGGCCTGCGGCGTAATGGTGGTATGCCTGTTCTGTATACGCCGCTTTGCAGACAGACTGGACTGTCACAGAAAATATATCGAGTACAGAGTTCTGGCGGAATGTCTCCGCTGCCAGTTCTTTTTGTTCTTTGCCGGACTCGGTACACGCGTCACAGATATACTACCGTGGACGATCCGGCAGGACGTGCCGTGGATACGTGACGTTTTATCGGCGCTTCCGGAAGGCGGTCCTATGGAGAAGCATTCCATCCTGGATTGCTGGATCAGGGATCAGAAAGCTTATCATGCTTCGGCACTTAAAAAGGCGGAGATAAAAGACAGAAGGGACCGGCGCATATCGACGGCAGTGCTTGTCCTGACTGTCATTGACGATGAAACCGGGTTCTCTCCCTTGGGGGAACCAGAGAGGGGCCACATCATCTATCGCCTCGACGGCACACGCACCGCAAGTATGCAAGAGCCGGGGCTCTATATAAAGGACGGCAAGAAAATCCTAGTTAACACATAACACAAGATAAGAGATGAACAACGTTGAATCAATCTTTGCAGCCAAGCTGCTCGGCGTAAAAGCCATCAAGTTACAGCCAAGCAATCCCTTTACATGGGCAAGCGGCTGGAAAAGTCCCTTCTATTGCGACAACCGCAAGACCCTCTCCTTCCCCGACCTTCGCACCTTCGTCAAGGTGGAGCTGACGCGTCTCGTCATGGAACAGTTCCCCGAGGCAGAAGGCGTGGCAGGCGTTGCCACAGGAGCCATTGCACAAGGCGCTTTGGTGGCCGACGCCCTCTCTCTTCCCTTTGCATACGTCCGCAGCAAGCCAAAGGATCACGGAATGGAGAACCTCATCGAGGGCGAACTCAGGCCAGGTATGAAGGTCGTGGTGGTCGAGGACCTCATCAGCACAGGCGGCAGCAGCCTCAAGGCTGTCGAGGCGCTCAGGAAAGCAGGCTGTGAGGTAGTGGGCATGGTGGCGTCCTATACCTATGGCTTCCCCGTTGCAGAAGAAGCCTTCAAGGCAGCTGGCGTCAAGCTCCTCACACTCACCAACTACGAAGCCGTCGTAGCAGAAGCACTCAAAACGAGTTACATCAAGGAAGAAGACGTTGCCACTCTCCACGAATGGCGCAAGGACCCAGCAAACTGGAACAAATAGTAAATACAAGATGACTGAATATAAAAGCGAAGTTAAGAAGATATACGCTCCCATCGGACGCGTCTATGAGCGATTGGCAGACCTCAATAACCTGGCTGTCATTCAGCAAGGGCTCGATAATCCTGAAGCGATGGAGCGCATTAAGCAGCAGGCAGGCGATAAGGTTTCCCCTGAGCAACTGGAGCAAGTTGTCGAGAAGTTGCGCTCGTTGCAGTTCGACACAGATTCCGTCTCGGGCCAGACACCAGTAGGCACAGCCACTCTGCGCATCATAGAGCGCGAGCCGGAAAAGACTATCAAGTTCGCTGCCGAAGGGATACCTGTAGCAGCAAACATGTGGATTCAACTGCTTCCGCAAAGCGAGAATGAGTGTGCCATGCGTCTTACCGTCAAAGCCGACCTGAACTTCTTCATCCGCCAAATGGTAGGCAAGAAACTCGAGCAAGGCGTTGATGGCCTCGCACAAATGTTAGCAAGCCTGCCTTACTAAAAACAATTCACAATTCATAATTCATAATTCATAATATAGCACGCCCTGAGAGCGAGGGCAAGAGAGGCTGTGATGAATTATGAATTATGAATTAATAATTATGAATTATGCAAAAGCTTTGGGACAAAGGATATGAACCAACGGCGGAGATAGAGCGCTTCACTGTTGGTCGCGACCGCGAGATGGACATGTATCTGGCAGAAGCAGATGTACTTGGCTCGATGGCACACATCACGATGCTCGAGAGCATTGGTCTTCTCGAGAAAGATGAACTGAAGACGTTGCTTGTAGAACTGCGAAACATCCTTGCAGACATTAGAGCAGGGAAGTTCGTCATTGAGGAAGGCATAGAGGACGTACACTCGCAAGTCGAGTTGATGCTTACTCGACGATTGGGTGATGTCGGCAAGAAGATACATTCCGGCCGCAGTCGTAACGATCAGGTGCTGGTTGACCTCAAGCTCTTCATCCGTAAGCAACTACGCCTCGTGGCTGAGGACGTCAAGAGCCTCTTCACCGAGTTGCAGCAGCAGAGCGAGCGTTACAAGGACGTGCTGATGCCTGGCTACACGCACCTTCAGGTGGCGATGCCCAGCAGCTTCGGACTCTGGCTGGGTGCCTATGCCGAAAGCCTCGCGGATGACCTCGTGTTCTTGCAGGCAGCTTATCGCATCACCAACCGCAATCCTCTCGGTTCTGCTGCAGGTTATGGTTCGTCCTTCCCTTTGAACAGGACGATGACGACAGAACTTCTTGGCTTCGACTCCCTTGACTATAACGTCGTTTATGCTCAGATGGGACGCGGCAAGACTGAGCGCAACGTCGCCTTCGCTCTTGCAGGAATAGCAGGAACCGTCAGCAAGCTTGCCTTCGATGCCTGCCTCTTCAACAGCCAGAACTTCGGTTTCATCAAGTTGCCGAAGGAGTGCACAACCGGTTCCAGCATCATGCCGCACAAGAAGAATCCCGACGTCTTCGAGCTGACTCGCGCCAAATGCAACAAGCTCCAGGCTCTGCCTCAACAGGTTACGCTCATCATGAACAACCTGCCGAGTGGCTATTTCCGCGACCTTCAAATCATCAAGGAGGTCTTCCTGCCCGCTTTCCAGGAATTGAGAGAATGCCTGCAGATGGCCACCTACATCATCGCTCGGCTCGAGGTGAACGAGCACATCCTCGACGACCCACGCTACGACCTGATGTTCTCCGTCGAGGAAGTCAACCGTTTGGCTACCGAAGGAATGCCTTTCCGCGATGCCTACAAGAAGGTTGGGCTCGACATCGAGGCCGGAAAGTTTGTGCCGAAGAAAGAAGTCCATCACACCCACGAGGGCAGCATCGGCAACCTCTGCACAAAGGAGATTGCCGCACTCTTCGAGCAGACTTGGAACAACTTCCACTTCGAGAAAGCAGAAGAAGCGGAAAAGAAACTTGCGAACGATGAATAAACATAGAATACGTAATGCCCTCGCCTGTTGCCTGCTGTCGGCTGCTTGCTTCTCCTGCACCGAAGGAGAGGTGAACAACAAGTACTGCAACCTGCGAGCAAGACTGAATGTCGAGAACGTTCAACAAGCACCAGTCCTCTTTACCTGCTGCGAAAGCATGGGTGAGTTCTGCACCATTACAAGCGACGGACAGCGGTATCTCTTTACCGACGCCTCGAACCACACCTCCACCATCAATGCTACTGCCATACAGGCTTACGGCATACCATATCTCGGTTTGAGTGGATTCATTGTCGGCCGCCTCACCATTCCCGAGATAGGCGAGAGCGACACTCGGGTAGTTTGCTTCGACCGGGCCTGCAGCAACTGCTATCATAACTACAACATCACGAAACCATTAGTTCTGCAGAGCAGCGGCTATGCGAAGTGCAATAGTTGTGGACGCACCTACAACCTGAACGACATCGGTAACATCTCCGACGGTCCTCAAGGCCGCCCCCTCTACCGCTATCGCGTCAGCTACTTCAACTATGTGCTCGTCATCAACAATGGAGTGTAATATCTCTAGACAATGGTGTGCTATGTCGGTCAATGAAACATGTTTCGTGAGGCATTGAAACGTAGGTCGTTGGGTAAGTTGACGTGGCTCGTCAATTTTTAGGGGTCGCCAAAAACCTAATTTTATATAGTAATAACCTACTGAAAAGTCAGTCACTATTGCAGCGTAAGCTTGGCAAAACGCAGCATCAGGACTTTTGTACCGGCATTCTCGAAGCAGACAGTCGCCTTCGCATCAATGCCAGAGCCTTCGAGAGCCTGTACCACGCCTCTGCCGAAGCGCTCGTGAAGAACAACAGCACCAACCTTCAAATCGTGCATCATAGTTCCCACAGTGCCTAAGTTTGGCGAAGCTGACTGACCACCGACAAATGGTCTGCTTGGAGCCAAGTCAGGGCGAGAGGCGGGACGAAAGGCAGGTCTCATCCGCTGTTCTATGCGTGGCGAGGAAAATCCAGTATGTCTCTCCCCTTGAGAAGAGGTTTGAGGTGAAGTCCTATAATACTCTTGCGGAATCTCTCTTACGAACCTACTGGGGCGAGAGAACTCCATCCTGCCGTTGCGGAAACGCGACTTGGCATAGGTGAGGACAACCTGACGTTCGGCTCGGGTCAGGGCAACATAGAAGAGTCGACGCTCTTCCTCTAGCTCGCGAGGCACTTCAGCACTCATTTCGCTGGGAAACAATCCCTCCTCCAAGCCTGTAATGAACACAACGGGAAACTCCAGTCCTTTTGCTGAATGAATGGTCATCATGTTCACTTGATCGGCATCTTTCTCTGCATTATTACGGTCGAAATCCGTTGCGAGGCTCGCCATTTGTAGGTAATCGCTGATAGAAACTCCAAGTCCTTGCTCGCGGTTATCTTGCACAAAAACCGCGATTCCATCGAGCATTTCCTGGAAATTTTCCTGTTTCGAGATATCATCGGGTTCGTGCCCGCTGAAGTAATGGTCCTGCAGTCCGCTCTCCTTCGCCACACGAAGAGCAAGCGTATAGGCATCGTCGGTTGCAGCACTTTGACGGAAGGCTTCCATCATCTCGTAGAAAGACTTCAGTCTGGCCTGCGTACTGCTATTGAGGCCTGGACAGGTTCCTGCCTTGAGGATGTCCCAAACAGGTTGGCCAACTGTTCTTGCTTCGAGGAAAAGTTTTCCGACGGTAGTATCACCAATGCCTCGAGCAGGCTTATTGATGATGCGTCGCAACGATTCTTCGTCATAAGGATTGACCGAGAGTCGCAGGTAGCAAAGCATATCTTTGATTTCCTCGCGCTGATAGAACGACGTGCCTGCATAGATGTGATAGGGAATGCGTCCTTGCAGGAAACTGTCCTCTATCTTGCGGCTCTGTGCATTGGTACGGTAAAGGACGGCAATCCCTTTATATGGAATGCCTGACCGATGAGCTCGCTGCACTTCTCTGAGGATAATGTTGGCTTCGTCTGTATCGCTATAAGCAGAGAAGAGAGCAATAGGATTTCCCACCTCTTTCTCGCTGAAGACACTCTTCGAAATCTGCTCTCGATTGTTGCGAATCAAGCTCCCAGCAGCATTCACAATAGTCTGCGTAGAGCGATAATTGCGTTCGAGTTTGAAGAGTCGGGCTCCCGGATAAGCCTCGCGGAAATGCAGGATGTTGTCAATGTCCGCCCCTCGGAAACTATAAATACTCTGCGCATCATCACCCACGACACAGACACGCTGCCGCTGGTCTGTGAGAAGTTTAATTATCTGATGCTGAGCAAAGTTTGTATCCTGATACTCATCGACAAGCACAAAATGGAAACGTTCCTGCCAGTGCGCTGCAACCTCAGGATTGTGCTTGAATATGAGCCAAGTGTTGAGCAGCAAATCATCGAAGTCCATGGCGTTAGACTGCTTCAAACGCTCCTCATAGCGATTATAGACCTCGGGCATCAGCGTACGATGATAGTAAGCATCACTTTCGCGGAACTCTCGCACAGAAGCATAATTCACGGGCAAAACGAGTCGGTTCTTAGCTGTAGAGATACGATTCTGGACAGCACTTGGCTTATAGACCTTATCGTCGAGATTCATCTCGCGAATAACAAGTTTAATGAGGCTCAGACTATCGTTGGTATCGTAGATAGTATAGTTCTGGTCGTAGCCCAAGCGATTACCTTCAACACGAAGTATCTTGGCGAAAATACTATGGAACGTGCCCATCCAAAGTGCTGCAGCCTTCTCGGGCGAAACAAGTGAGGCAATGCGCTCGCGCATCTCACGCGCAGCCTTATTGGTAAAGGTCAGCGCAAGGATGTTCCAAGGCTGCATTCCTTGCTCCAAAAGGTACGCAATCTTGTAGGTCAGGACACGCGTCTTACCACTACCAGCTCCCGCTATCACGAGAGAAGGAGCATCGATGCAAAGCACCGCTTCACGCTGACTGGGATTGAGGTCGTCGAGGTTCATCCTATCATATATTGAATGCATTGCCAACAAAAAGAAACAACAATAGCGAAAGGTATCGCGAGCGGATGTTTCCGAATTCCGTGTGTTAGCATCTGAGGCCAAGGCTCACGTTTATTGTGACCGTAGCAGAGGCAGAATACGATGAAAGAGAACCAGCCGAGGAAGAGTAAACCGTCGAGCAAAGGACTCCCTGCAAGACCGCCTGTTACGCTCAACAAAGGACTATCAGGCGCAATCGCAGCAAAGAGTATCGTGAGGAACACAACCGCATAAACAGCGAGGTATCGCAGGAATTTCGGGTCGCGAAATGCTCGGCCGAGCGGAAGTATGCCGCTCTCCTTTATCACCCCTTGCATCATCAGACAACAAAGCGCAAACATCACCAACCGGCTGTGAAGGCAATCGCTAACGTGACGGAAAAGCCAACGCAAGCCCTCATCGTCGAGAATGCTTCTGCAAGGCACTCCCAATGCCGACAATACCCACGAGAGAATCGGCAGCAAAAATGCCAGCACTAGCAGGATAACAAAGTTGCGCTCGTTATTGTTCATCAGCAACTAAGTTTTCTGGGTCAATGATGTGCAACTGAATGGCTCTAACCACCAACCGGACAGCGTTCACGCCGCTTCTCTCACGCTCAGAGAAGAGTCTATTAGTGAGGTCCACCTGACGCTTCTCGAGGCTCTTTGTGCTGAACGGCATCTGGCGCAGCCCGGCTATCATATCCTTTGTGTAACCAAGAGCTAGATGACGCAGGAAACGCTCGTCGTACTCGTCTATCTCATACTCTACGAAGGCATCAACAGAGGCTTGCTCTTTACAAACAACCTTACGGAATCGCGCCATCACTTTCTCGAGAAACGGCTCATTGAAAACCAAATGGCGGCCGTGCATCACCTGAACGATATCGTCTCTCTGTAAGAGATTGCCCGTCTTGAGAATGATACCGTCGGCTCCTGCACTGAGCACTTCCACCCAAAGGCGCTCGTTAAGGATTTCACCGGTGAATACGAGGATTTTCATATCCGCATAGCGAGTCCTGAGCTGACGGCAAATATCCACGCCAACGGTTGTACTGCCTCCCAGTCCCAGGTCAAGGAGAACAAGGTCCGGTTGACTATCGCGCATCAATTTCCAGAAGTCAGTCTCGCCTGTTGCTGTGCCTATAATCTCTGCCTCAGGCACTTCTGTTTGCAGGATTTGCTGTGTTCCTTTGAGTTCCAGCTTGTCGTCCTCGACGATGATTACTTTGAATTTATCCATATCGTGTAAATTTATGAGTTCGTAGATTTATGTATTGCAGGCAGCGAGAAAGATATCTTGTAACCTACATTCGTATTCTCTGCAGAGAGGCGAAGCCCTGGATGACCACAAGCAGCATCGTGCTCGCGAACTATCTGACGCATAACAAGATACTCCATTCGCTCAGTCTGTGGCGAAAAGAGGTCGGAGAGTTGCTCTGACGTAAGGGTTTCTCCAGACACACTACATATTATATATGTCATACTATCGCGCTCCTCTACTGTGAGAGTTGAATCCTTAGGCACGACAGCAAACATCTGGTCAAGAAGCAGATGCAGAAGTATCTCATCTCCCCTTACCCAAGCCTCAGTTGGCTGAGTTGCAACGCCATATGTCGTTGATGCATAAGCCAAAAGGTCGGTCAGAGAAAGAGGTTGCAAACGCAAAAGGTTTTGGTCTGTTTGTCGCTGAGCCTGCTCGTAAAGCAACATGTAAATATGACGATAGTAAGTCACAAGGTCTAAGAGAGTCTGATGAGTCGATGAGTCGATTCCGTTCTGCTGCATATCATCAGTCAATTGCTTGATGCGTGAAGGGAAATACATCGTCTCGTGTTTGATGGTGCTCAACGAATTATCGAGTATCTGATTCATCACATACAAGCGATCATGCTCAAAGCATTGCTTCTGCGTTTTCTCAACTAAATCTTCGATGAAACCGTTAGTTTCTTGCAATATCGCCAAAGATGAAGCAAACTTTTGACGAAGTTCGAGCACAGGTTGACGTAGCTGAGCTTGGTCAAAATTGTGACTTATATTCTTTAATTCATCAACTAAAGTCTCTGCATTTTCAGGGAAAGAACGGAGAACGGATGTAAGCCTTTGATAAAGGTCGTCGAGCGAAGCGCGATGGCGAAGACGATGGCGAAGCACAACCCTATAAAATAAGGCAAGAGAAGCAATAAGCGACAAGACTATCAGGACGTAAAGAACGTGCGAATCTTCGTTCATCTTTTCAAGTTGCTGACAATCGGAAGCAAGCGAGTGGTCGGAACTGAAAAGGCGATGCAAGCGAACACATTCAGCATTGCTCTCACGGTATGCGTCCCATTCACCAAGAGCCTGAGCAGCAATAGCTTGCTCATTATACAGAGATACTAGCAAAATAGTATCGACTGGCACCCCGGCCATATTGATGGCACTATCGGCATAAAGCCAAGCATCAACATATCGGCCTTGCACATTTGCACTATAGGTAGAATCAAATAGTTCATAACAACGCTGCGGAGTTGCTTGAGTAAAAAGGTTAGACACAAAGAAAAAGAGCAAAGGCAAAACTCTGGGTAAGCGGAACCAGAAGCGGCTTCCTTGTCCCTCTTGACTCTCGACGCCGAAGTCACAGACATTGAAAAGGGAAGAAAGTTTCTTGTAACTGTTGATAATACCCTTACAATTCATGATACCAAAGCCAAAGCCCTTGCTCGCGTTCTTCATACCAATACGATTCGGGTCATAAACCTTGCTGTCGTTAAGAGTTTGTACATCTTCTTGCGAGAGACCTACACCTGTGTCACAAACACTGATCTCCACAAAATCATCGATAGAATCGGCCAAAATCGTTACATTACCTCCTGCAGGAGTGAACTTACGAGCATTGTCGACAAGCGTGTTGACCATAAAGAGAGTAAGTGCTTTGTCGGCTTTGACCTGAAGGCCTGTCTCAGGCACCTCAAGCGTGAGTTGTTGCTGGGCAAAAGCATATTGCTGCATCGAGATAACCTCGAAGATGTCTTTAAGTGGGAATCGCGAAACTTGAAGACTGAGCTTTCCCTGTTGCATCTGAATCCACGAAGTAAGTCGGTCGTTGATGGTCATCATGCCAGAGCACAACTCCTGAATATAGGAAAGACGCTCTGAAACATTTTCTCCCATTTCATCGAGCTTTTTAACTTCGGCAATGACTCTGTCCAAGTATGGTATGATGGCATAGACTACGGACAACTTTGTGCGCTGAAGGATGTGTCGCTTTTGCTCGTTAAGGATCCGTTGCTGCACGACTTCACTCTCCTCCCTACTCTCATCTAAACGCTCTTCGCTATCCTGCAATAGCTTCTGCAACTGATGTTCTGCCTGTTTACAGTCTTCACTGGAAGCAATCTCACGCACTTGTTTCTCAAAGGAGAGTGAACGGCGTTTTAGCTGCCTATAATATAATATAGAAAGAACGACGATTAAAAAGACAAGCGACAACAGCAAAAAGAACTGTATCCGTTCGCCTTTTGCTTCTTGCTTCAGCAAAGCCTTTCGACTGTCAAGTTCTTTGTTCTGTCTGGATTCATCAAGCAAATCGAGATAGACATTACGATGGTTATCGGCACTCAACTTGTCGCCCAAGGCGCTGTAAGTAAGGCTGAGGTTCTCGTGAATGCCTGCCAACCAGGGAGTTACCTGATAAGGCGACCTTCTGAAGTCAGAAGCGAGATGCAACGCCTTGCGGAAACTCTTGAGAGCCTCATCATAATGTTCGGCTGTAAAATACACCTCACCCAACGTTCTCATTGCACACGCCGTCTGGAAAAGGTCGTGATACTGCTGGAAGAGAGCAATCGAGTGATGCGACAGGGCTGCTGCAAACTGGTGTCGCAACGAAAGTGTGCTGTCGGACTGCCAGCGCAGGTGCTCTCCAAAAAGGTAGCTATAGGCATCTATGCGTTGCTGTTTTACCAAATTTGCTCGAGCCGAGTCAGCAACTATTGCTGAAAGCGACTGCAATGCATTTGCTTCAAAATACGTGAAGTGATTAGCTTTCGCAAGTGTATAGACGCGAAAAAGGTGATTGAACTCCGTAATAGTCACTTCCTCCGGAGTGCCGTCAACGAGTCCGCCGCTACCCAACATATAATGATAGTAAAGCCATTGCGTCGTATCGGTCTCAAGGTTCACATATTGAACAGCTTCCTGAATCTCGCTGATAGCTGCACTGTCCTGACCGAGATAATAATAATAGGTAGAAGCCACGATATGAAGCTCGGTCAAAGCATAATGGAGACGACGATTTTGCCGTTCAGTAAGATTGTCTTCCTCAGAGAGGATACGGCTGAGGCGTTTCTGGGCACGAAGGCGAGCATCGAAGAACGATTTACCTCGACCTATACGTTGCATCACCTTCATCGTCAGCACATCGGCACAAAGAAGCTCAAGTTGGTTTCGGCTGAAGCCATAAACATGTTGCAGGAGATGAAGGGACTGATCATAGCGCATCTGCTGATAAGCAACATATGCCATGTTGTTGAGAGCCTCAGCCTTATCGTCAGAATTACCTGAAGAACAGGTGTAGGCCTTCTGTGCAGCCTGTAATGAAGCAGAGATATCTGAATAGCGCAGACGATAAGCCAAATCATTTTCCCTCACAGCATTACTGTTTTCATCGACTGACGAACAGGCAATGAAGGCAATAATGGCGGTGAAAAGGATAATTTTGGCTTTCATAGGACTTCATTAATATGTGAAAGCAAACAATGTCGCTCTGATGGTGATATAGATGAATATAAGAGGGAAGACCAGAAGGATTGGGGTTATGTCAGAGCGCCTGTAGCCTGTCGAGGTACACAAAGAAGAACTCATGCAGACTTGGGGACAGAAGCGCAAGCTGGCCCAACGAAAAAATCCATATACCAACACACCACAAAAAATGCCCCACAACGTTCCTGCTACTATGTCGAGCGGATAATGAACGCCCAAATACAAGCGGCTATAACTGGCAAGTAACGGCCAAACAGGTAACAAAAGGTTTATTCTCTTGTCGCGAAACAGAAGCATGAAAAAGACACTCACGCTGAAAGTATTGGCTGCATGACTGGAGATGAAGCCATAAAGCCCACAACGATAGCCATTGACGAGGTCGATTACATTGGCCAGATCGGGGCTTTGCGATGGGCGCAACCTGTGGAAATATGGCTTGCAGAAGGTGTTAGCAAACTGGTCAGCAAGTATCAAGAGCAATGCAATAACTGCAATAATTAAGAAACTACGACGCCAGGTATTGTTCCTAACGACAGCATAAAGCAAACATGCAAACAGAGGAATCCACGTGGTTGTTTTGGTGATTGTCATCATAACACCATCGAGGAATAGAGAGGAAGAACCGTTCAGAGCGACGAGAAGTTCTTTATCCCATTGGACTATCTGTTCTATCATGTTACCAGTTTTGCTAGTTTGAAGGGCTGTTAACTTTATATGAGATCGAAACTCTTTTTAGGAATCCAGCCCTGCTTGCCGTCGGCAATGCTCACCTCGCACCATTCTTTAAGGCTACTGTCTAGTATTTCAACCTTACTTCCCTCATGAAGGACGAAAAGGTCATTGCCGTTATCGGCTGGTGTGCTCTTGACTGTTACGGCTGGTACAATAATAATTCCGCTTGTATGGACTTGTTTAAAATCTCTCTGCTTCATGGCACATACATTGGAAATTACAGAAACAAACAGGAGCAAGACTGCCGATGAAAAGGCTAGTTTTCGCACAAGTAAGCTGCCGGAAGCCCAGAAAAGAAGCAAGCATACTAGCATAATGATGAAGGAAAGCAAGCCAACAATGGTCCACGTACGCATCGAGAACCAGTTCGTCATGCTACGAAAGTAGGTAAACAGAATGAATTCATGCTGCGGGATAATCTTGTCGATGGTCTTTGTGCGAGCCAGTTCGAGGTTGAAGAGCACATCTTTGTTGCTTGGATCAAGTTTCAAGGCACGCTCAAACCAAAGAACACTGTGAGCAATATCATCGAGACGATAGTAAGCACAACCCAGGTTATAGAAGACCTCTGCATTGGGATTCTGCTTGACCAACTTGCCATAAAGATTAACGGCCTTTTCATAATCACCTTGTACATAAGCGCTATCGGCCAGAGTCTTCATTTCTATGGGAGTCGCAGCAAAGGACGAAAGAGAAATGAAGGCAAGGACAAATATAATAATATACGGTTTCATCGTGATTTCTTGATTATTTATGTGACTTGAGCGAAGCGTTCATCTGCGTAATCACATCTGAAGCCTGCTGATATATCTTCTCTTTTGCAAGGTTTGCATCGGCAGTCGGAGCATATCGAGCGAACTCGCAATCGCTCAGGACTGCAATGAAGGAATCGACAACTTCCTGTTCCACTCCTCTCGATGTGAGGCCAGAAATGACGTTCTCCTTGTTGAGTTCATTGGTCGGGAGGGACAACTTATCGCCTGCATAGCCGAGCAGCGCGCGCATCACCTCGTCGTAGAAAGCGGCATCGTCCTTGGCGTGCATAAGTTTCGAAGCCTGTTTCAGTCGGCGAGATGCCACTTTGCCTGCCTTCTTTCCTTTCACGCTCCAAGAGTTCGGATTGAGTTTCTGTTGATGTCTCAACCAAAGGAAGGCAACGATAAAGGCAAGGAAGAGGAGCAGATAAGTGACCCAATATGAAGAAGTTCCAAAGAAGTCATCCTCGTCCTCGCTGGTGTATTCGCCCAACTTGATGAAGCGAATGTCATTACTCAGCACGTTAAGATCTTCTTGTTCACGAGTGTAGGCGACAGGTTGACCTTTTGCTTTGGCAACTGCAAGGTGGAAAGAGTCTGTTCGAACTGTGTTATAACGTTCCTGTTCTGGGTCGAAATAGCAGAATTCAACCGGTGGAATCGAGAATTTCCCGCCGTGACGGGGCACTACGACATAGTCGTAAATGATATTTCCCTTTGCTCCCGTCGACGTATTTGTCGTTTTGTTGTTCTCCTTGGGGTCATAGACTTCGAAGTCCTGAGGGAATCGAACAGTCGGGGCTTTCATGAGTTTCATGTTGCCCTGACCTGAGACGACGAGTCGAAGGGTTGCAGCATCGTTGGCGTTCACCTGGTCTGGCGTCAAAGTGGCAGACACCGTGAACTTACCGACGGCACCTGAGAAGTTGTCGGGCTTCGGCATTGGGAGGGGCATTACGTCAATCTCAACAGCCGGAGCGACGATTTGTTTGCGGACCATCTGCGAGAGACTTCCGCCGCCGAAGAAGATGTCGAAGGGGTCCATCGAGTGATTTTGCACCTCGACTTGCGTGTCGAATGTGATGCTGGGAATCTTTATCTTGCCCGTCTTCTGCGGGAAGACGACATACTGCTTCCAGACGGCTGTGCCGTAGTTCCTGCCGTTGACGCGTTCGTACTTGAGTGACATTTGTGCAGAACGCTCGAGTTCCTGAACGTGACAACCGTCTATCTGAGGCATATCGCCAGAGATTTGTTGGATGTTCACCAGCGTGTAGAGCTTGTAAGTCAGCATCACAGCTTCCTGCTCATAAATTTTCTTGCGGTTAGCTGTAACGCTCATATAGAGGTCGCTTCCGCTTATCTGGCCGGAGCTGGCAGCGCTCTGTTGCTGACGCCCTTGGCGAGAATTGCCGCCTTGCTGTTGGTTCTGAGGTTGCTGACTGTGTTGCTGACTTGCTGGCAGCACTTCGATGCTAGCTGTTCCGCTCTTGACGGACTTTCCATCGACCTTGATGGTTGCTGCAGGCACTTTGAGAGTACCTTCAGAAGTGGGTACGACGGTATAAGTAAAGGTTACCGTACTGCTCTGGGTTGTGCGGCCGTTCATAATCGAGATGTTGCTCGATCGACTGGTGCTGGGACCATAAAGAACGTTGAAGCCCTCGAAGTTGCCGACCTGGAAATCTTCGATGTCCTGCGTGTTGGCCACATAACTGATGCGGATTCTCTGGCCTACTTCGGCTTGGGAAGGAGCCTGGACTTTAAGCGTAACTTGCGGAAAGACAGGACTTAACGCAAGAATTAGAAGAGTGAGTATCGTGTAAAGTCTTTTCATCTTATGGAGTCTCTTTCATCTTAACGTGAATAGTTGGTAAACTTCACGTGTGAAGTTTGCAAAGTTAACGTGTGAAGTTGGGCAACTTCACTGCAGTAGTTTTGAACTGCCACGTTTTACCATTGTTTCTGCAACTGTTTTTGCTGACGTTTTTGTTGTGCTTTCTGAATCTTTTCCTGAGTAGCTTTCTCGTCCTGCATCGCGGCATTCAGCATCTGTTCGGCGTTTTCGCGACTCATTTGCTCTGGCTGAGGTTGTTGCTGCTGCTCGTCTTTCTTATCTTGTTCTTGTTTCTGTTGCTGCTGTTCTTGCTCTTTCTTCTCGTCCTGACCCTTGTCGTCCTTCTGCTGATCCTGATTGTCCTGACCTCCTTGATTCTTCTTAAGTTGGAAGAGACTCAAGGCGTAGTTGTAGCGCGTCTCATCATTAGTCGGGTCGTTTCGCAGGGAGTTCCTGTAGCAAGCTACTGCCTTGTCGAACTGTTTGGCACTTTGCAGGACGACGCCCATATTGTGATAAATCTGAGCCAGACGCGTCTTGTCCTTCTCCAATCGAGCCGCCGTCTCGTACTCCTTCATGGCGTCTTCGGCTTTGTTCTGATAGAGAAGAGCATTTCCGAGGTTGAAGTGCGAGATGGGATTCGTGTTGTCCTTCTCGATTGCCTTCTGATATTCGACCTGAGCCTTGTCGTAAACGCTGTCACGCATCAGGCGATTACCGCGGCGAATATAGTCTCTGTCGGTCTGAGCCATTGCCGATATGCTGAAAATCAACAGGAAGAGTGCGGCTGCTGGGCGTCCTCTGCGGAAGAGGTTGCTAAGCCAAGTCGATTTGCTTTCCCTTTCGAGAAGGAAGACGTCGAGCAGCAAAAGCAGGATGCCGATGAGGACGAACCCCTGGAACTGCTCGTCATATTCGCTGTAGATCTGGCTCTCCATCTTGGCTTTGGCCAGTCGGTCAACCTGCTCCGACAGCTTCTTCTGAGCCGAACTACTGTTGTCAACGTAGATGTAGGAGCCGTTTCCGGCCGTCGCTATCTCGCGACACATCTCCTCGCTCAACCTCGAAACGACTGTGTTGCCCTCGTCGTCGATGATATACTGACCGGTGCCTGGGATGGGAATGGGTGCTCCGCCGGGATTGCCGATGCCCAAAACATAGACGCGGACGCCTTTTGAAGCAGCCTGTTTCGCAGCCTCAACACCTCGAGCTTCGTTGTCCTCGCCATCGGTTATCACGAAGATGGCTCTGGAGACGTCTTCTTGCTGTGTGAAGCTACGCATCGAAAGGTTGATGGCTTCCGCAATGTCTGTACCCTGAACACTCATCATCGAAGGTGAGATGGTCTCGAGGAACATCTTGGCACTCACGTAGTCGCTGGTGATTGGCAACTGCACGAAGGCCTGGCCGGCAAAGACAATCAGGCCGATCTTGTCGTCCCTCATGCCGTCCACCATGTTGCTGACCATCATCTTTGCCTTTTCCAAACGGTTGGGCTTCACGTCTTCGGCAAGCATGGAATTGCTGACGTCGAGCGCGATAATTGCCTCTATGCCCGTGCGTTCACGTGTGTCGAGGCGAGTTCCGAACTGCGGACGAGCCAAAGCGACGATGAAGGATGCAAGGGCAAGCATCGTAATCCAGAACTTCACCTCAGGTCTCCAACGCGAGACACCAAGGAAGAGTTGCCTGGTCAGCTCAGGGTCGCCGAAGCGTTTCACCTGCCTTTTCTTCTTATATATAATATAATAATGTATAGCTGCCAATGCCACGAGCACTAACAACAAGTACAAATATTGTGGACTTTCAAAGCGAAACATCGAGATAATTTACGATTTAACTATTTACGATTTACTATTTATTTCTCCCCCTAAAGGGGGTCGGGGGGTCTGCTTTTATGGTATCTTCTTCAATATGGTGTTCCTCAGCAGGATTTCGAGCAAGAGGCAGAGGACGCTGGCAAGCAGGAACATGCCGTAGGCTTCGTAGCGTTTGGAGTACTGCCGGACGTTCATCTTGGTCTTCTCCAACTTGTCGATTTCCTGATAGACTTCGTGCAACTTCTGATTGTTCGTGGCGCGATAGAACTCGCCATCTGTCTTGCGGGCAATCGTGGCGAGCGTCTTCGTGTCAATCTCCACAGGTACATTGACGTATTCTATGCGTCCGCCAACGGGCCAAGGATAGCGAGCCGTGCCGTTTGTGCCGACGCCGATGGTATAGACGCGTATGCCGAAGCTCTTCGCGATGTCGGCTGCCGTGTTCGGACTAATTTGTCCGCAATTGTTGGAGCCGTCCGTGAGCAAGATGATGACCTTGCTCTTCGCCTTGCTGTCCTTGAGTCGCGACAAAGCATTTGCCATGCCCATGCCTATCGCAGTACCGTCTTCGATGAGACCTCGCTGTGCCATATCGACCTTCGTGCTGTTCAGCAAGTTCAGGAGAACTGCGTGGTCAACAGTCATGGGGCATTGTGTGTAGGCCTCTCCGGCAAAGAGCGTGAGGCCGATGTTGTCGTCAGGACGGCCGCTGATGAACTCGAGGGCAACATTCTTGGCTGCCTCGATGCGGTTGGGCTTCAGGTCTTCGGCCAACATACTGGTGCTGACGTCCATACAAAGCATGATGTCTATGCCCTCGGTATGCTTGCTGCTCCAGCTGTTCGAGGTCTGCGGACGAGCCAAAGCAATCACGGCAAGTGCATAGCAGGCAAGTCTCAAGAGAAGCGGCAAATGCAGTAATCTCTGCCTCAGACTCTTGGGAGCCTGGAACATAGCCTCTGTGCTGCTAACTCGGATGGAAGGCGTCGAAGCCTTATACCTGAACCAATACCAGACAACGTAAGGTATCGTCAGAAGCAACAGAAGCAGATATAGTGGGTTTTCAAATGTCATAATGCTCAATGTCTTACATTAAAAGGTCTGCCGAACGCCAGATTATCCAAGCCAGCAAAACCACAGAGAGAACACCCAAAACTATCATTGCCACACGCATTATCTTCACTTGCGTGAGTCGCTTCTGGTCAGTCTCCTTGATGATTTCAGGTTCGGGCTTAGCATTCGGATCAGGTTCTATCTTCGTTTGATTGACATATTCTACGGCTGCAACAAGGTTGGCATCGTTCTCGTTGATGAGCGTGCTCCACTTCGCAAACTTGACGAGGTCAGCGGTGCGGAATATCTCGCGCAGTTCGTCGAGTGCCTCTTCGTTGTTCTCCGAAATGAGACGTTCGATGATTTCGCTCGAGGTCATCTCCATCGCGTTGAATCCGTAGCGGTCACGAATATAGTTGCGCAGGGTGTCGGTCAGCAAGGTATAATACTCCTTGCTGTCTTCTTCTGCCCACTTCCGCTCGCTCTTGATGCGCTCTATCTCGTCCATTGCGACTTGATGAGGTGGAAGTTTCTTCTTCCTGCGGATGAAGCGAACGATGGGCTTTCCGTGCTTGACGTGATACCAGAGGTATGCGATGCAGACAAGCATCAGTAGGAACAAGAGGCTTCCAAACACTACCATGCGCCACTCCTCCCATAGGAAGGGCAGCTCCATGATGTCGTTTGGCGGGAAAAACTGGTCGAGGTGGAGCGTATCGACATCGACTGTATAGACTTTCAGCGCAAGGCTCTTCGACTCATAATGTGTGGTATCGACCATCACCTGCATGGGCGGCAGGTAATAGAATGCACTGTCCCAAGCCGTGATAGTGTAGGCCTGACTGACCGTCATGCGTTTGCCATCGTTGAGAAAAGCAGTATCGAGTTTGCCAACCTCCACGACTTCGACGTCGGGTATCAGTTCCTGTCCCTTCTTGATATCGGGCATCCGTAACTTCTGCTTTGCGTCAAGTGTGACAGAAAGCGTGAGGCCTGTCTGCTGACCGATGAAGAGCTGCAGCGAATCGAGCTTCACATCGACCTGCACCTGCGCCTTGACACCAGCAAATAATACACCCAGTACTATAAATAATATTTGTCGTTTCACGCTCATAACTACTTTCGATTTGCAAAAAGCCCTCTTAACACACTCACATAATCTTGGTCGGTTCGGACGCTGACAGCATCGACTTGGCTGCGACTGAAGGTGTCCTTGAGTCGCATCGACTGCTGCTTCCACCACTTTGCCTGCGCATCACGAACAGCCTTACTGCTTGTATCAATCACCTGCTCCTGCCCCGTCTCGGCATCATGCACCTTCAAGAGGCCGATGTTGGGCAGCTCGGCAACACGCTTGTCATAGACCTGAATGGCCACGACGTCGTGCTTGTGGGCTGCGATGGAGAGGGGTTGCAGGAAGGAATGCTGGTCGAGGAAGTCGCTCAACACGAAGGCGATGCATCTCCTCTTGATGGCTCTCGTCATGTACTCAAGGGCGAAGGCGATGTTCGTCTGCTGGCTCTCGGGCTTGTAGTCGAGGAGTTCGCGGATGATATAGAGGATGTGCTTGCGGCCTTTCTTGGGTGGGATGAACTTCTCAATCTTGTCGGAGAAGAAGATGACGCCAATCTTGTCGTTGTTCTGAATGGCAGAGAAGGCGAGCGTGGCCGCAATCTCGGTCACCATGTCGCGCTTGAACTGCTTGACGGAACCGAAGTCGAGACTGCCGCTGACGTCAACCAGCAACATAACCGTCAGCTCGCGTTCCTCCTCGAAGACCTTGACGTAGGGCTTTCCAAAGCGAGCCGTCACGTTCCATTCGATGTCGCGAATATCGTCGCCATATTGGTACTCGCGCACCTCGGAGAAAGTCATGCCGCGACCCTTGAAGGCTGAGTGGTACTCGCCCGCAAAGATGTTGCTACTCAGGCCACGAGTCTTAATCTCAATCTTCCTGACCTTCTTTAGAATCTCACTTGTTTCCAATTCTCGCTCTTAATTATGAATTATGAATTGAGAATTATGAATTGCTTTAGGGCACTTCGACCTTATTGACAATCTTGCTGATGATTTCCTCGCTGACCACATTGTTGGCCTCAGCCTCGTAGGTGAGGCCGATGCGGTGACGGAGCACGTCGTGAGCCACGCTGCGGACATCTTCGGGAATGACATAGCCGCGCCTCTTGATGAAGGCAAAGGCACGGGCTGCCAGAGCCAGGTTGATGCTGGCACGGGGAGAGCCGCCGAACTCGATGTAATCCTTTATCTCCTTCAGGCCGTACTTCTCGGGATAGCGCGTGCAGAACACGATGTCGGCGATGTACTGCTCAATCTTCTCATCGAGATATACTTCACGCACGATCTCGCGAGCCTTCATGATTTCGTCCGTCCCCATCACGGGCTTCACCTGTTGCAGCTCGCCCTTAATCTGCTGACGGATGATGAGTTTCTCCTCGTCGAGCTTCGGATAATCGATGACCACCTTGAGCATGAAGCGATCCACCTGCGCTTCGGGCAGCGGATAGGTGCCTTCCTGTTCGATAGGATTCTGCGTAGCAAGCACAAGGAAAGGCTTCGGAAGACTGAAGGTGTTCTTGCCTATCGTCACCTGCCGCTCCTGCATGGCCTCGAGCAGAGCACTCTGCACCTTTGCCGGAGCACGGTTGATCTCATCGGCCAGCACGAAGTTAGCGAAGACGGGACCTTGCTCAACGAGGAACTTCTCGTCCTTCTGACTGTAAATCATCGTACCGATGACGTCGGCGGGGAGCAAGTCGGGTGTAAACTGGATGCGGCTGAATTTGGAGTCCACCAACTGAGCCAGCGTCTTGATTGCCATTGTCTTAGCGAGGCCAGGCACGCCTTCCAATAAGATGTGTCCGTCGCTGAGAAGACCAATAAGCAGGGACTCGATGAGATGCTTCTGCCCTACGATAACTTGATTCATGCCTGTCACCAGGTTTGTGACGAAGCCACTTTGTCTTTCGATGCGTTCATTTAGTTCGCGAATGTCGATTGATTCTGCCATATTTAGTTTAAGTTTATTTATATTCGGGCACAAAATTACTGCTTTATCTGCTATCTGCCAAACGAGAAATGATAAATAAAGTTATAGGGATGTTTAACTTTGTTAAAAAACTATCAAAACAGTATATAAAACTGTCGATGTAAGGGAAGCAGAAACCACTCACGAGAACTTGATAAAATCGACACGTGGATTTGATGAAATCGACACGAGGATTTTGCCAAATCGACACGAGGATTTTGAAAAGAATTCACGAGACACTATTAAATCTGAAAATATAAGTTGGTTAAATTGACAATTATCTTAACCTTCCAATTCACTTTATCGTGTCACAAAAAAAGGAGCTTTTGCGGCTCCTTTTTTCTTTCTTCTTATATTAATGCAGACCATGAATGGTCAAACTTTACTCTATCTTCTCGAGCTCTGGCAGTTTTATTTCCATATTGACAGGAATGCTATCCGGATCGGTGAAAGCATTGTGGACAATGATATACTTAGCAAACTCCTTGTCGCCATACTCTTCTCTCGCTATTTTAGCAAGATAATCGCCTGGCTTCATGACGTACGTCTTGAGCGTACCTACTATCTTGTACTCACCATCAGGCACTTGTGCGAACTCAGGCTCTGGGGCTGGTGCTTCTTCTACTGGAGTCTCCACTTGTGGCTGCACAGGTTCTTCTACCTTTACAGATGGCTTACCCAGGAACTTATATGCTAGAAATGCGAGCAGGCAAAGCAACAAAAGCCCCAATACCCAAGCCCAAAGGCGACCACCTTTCTTCTCTTCTGATGGAGTGGTCGGTTCGTCTTTTTGCTCAGGAACAGAGACAGGGACGGGCTCAGGCTCGGCAACAGGTTCAGGAGTTGCCTCTTGTTCGGGCTCAGAAACAGGCGTGAATGCTTGAACCGGCTGAGCAGCAACCTCAGGCTCCGATTCATCAGGGTCTGTATCTCCTCCTGAAGCAAGCTGAGAGGTCTGAGTTGCTTCTGGCACTCGTTCCATCTCCTCAATGCTCGTTCCTTCGTTGAGGGCAACAGCTTGGAAGTCAGCAAAAGGTTTATTGATAAGGTCTTTGAGCGCTGTCTCTGGGGTGAACGAGAGCTTTGAGTGTCCAGGTATGACGATACGTTCGCCAGTGTTGACGTTGACGCTTTCACGGTCGAGGACTTCAATCAACTTAAACGTTCCAAGGCCTTTTATCTTGACAAGTTTGTCGGCGCTGACGTTTTGTGCGATGGAATCGAAGAATTCTTTTAGAAATGACTCTGCATTCCTTTGAGGAATGTTCTTCTTCTGCGCTAATGCTTTAGCAAGTTGCTGGAGGGTTATCTTGTTAGCCATAACTCTTAATTCTTAACTTTTAATTTCAAGGATGTGTTGGGTTTGAAGTTCACAGTCATTTTGGGAGGAATGAGCATGCGTTGTTTGGTGTTGGGGTTGACCAACACTCGCTCCAACTTCTTCTTCACCTCGAAGGTACCGAAGCCAGGAACAAGGATTGAGTTTTCTTCCAACAGCTCACCAATGATGGCTGAGACGGTAGCACTTACCATCGAAGCAGCTTCCCTGCTGTTCAACTTGGTGCGACTGGCTAAGTCTGCAATAAATTCTTTGTTGTTCATTGTATGATGTTTTAATTTGATGATTCTATAACTTGTCCAAAAAGGTCGAATTCATCGGCACTTTCTATCTTTACATTGACGAATTGCCCTGTGTGAAGATTGAGGATTGGGCTTCTCTTGATGAGCACTTCCGGGTCAACCTCAGGCGAGTCGAACTCTGTGCGGCCTATGAAGTAATCACCCTCCTCACGATCTATCATGACCTCTATCTCCTGTCCTACTTTACTCTCCTGCACCTCGGCACTTATTTGTTGCTGAACGCGCATCAACTTGCTGAGACGTGCCTGCTTCACTTCATCGGGGACATCGTCCTTGTAATGTTCTGCAGCGTACGTCCCTTCCTCTTCACTATAGGCAAAGGCACCCATTCGCTCGAACTTCGCCCACTTCACGAAGTCGATGAGTTCTTGGAAGTCTTCGTCCGTCTCACCTGGGAAACCTACCATAAGTGTTGTACGAAGATGAATATTGGGCACTTCCTTGCGGATTTTCTCGATGAAATCGTAGGTTTCTTGCTTCGTGATGTGACGACGCATAGCCGAAAGTTGGTTGTCGCTGATGTGCTGCAGGGCAATATCAAGGTACCTGCAAACATTCTTGTGACGTTTCATTACTTGTAGAAGTTCCCAAGGGAAATGTGCGGGATAGCCATAGTGAAGCCTTATCCATTCCACGCCAGGCACCTCGGCAATGCGGTCGATGAGCTCAGCTATCATCTGCTTGCCGTAGAGGTCTGTTCCGTAGCCCGTCAATTCCTGCGCAATTATCTGAAACTCCTTAACGCCTTTCGCCACCAAACTCTCCACTTCAGCCACGATTTCTTCGATGGAATGGGACTTTTGTTTCCCTGTGATGATAGGAATGGCACAATAAGCACAATGCCGATTGCAGCCTTCGCTTATCTTCAAATAGGCATAGTGAGAAGGTGTCGTAAGGTGCCTCTCATTGGAGGCTTCCTTATGATAGGTTCCATTCAAGTCTGTGATGATTCGTTCCCAATCGAATTTGCCGTAGAACTTATCTACTTCGGGCAGTTCCTGCTGAAGTTCCTCGAAGTAGCGCTGAGAGAGGCAACCCATCACGATGAGTTGCTTAATCTTACCTTGCTCCTTTCGCTGCGCAAGTTCCAGTATCATGTTGATGCTTTCCTCCTTCGCGTCGCCGATGAAACCGCAGGTATTGACGATAGCTATCTCCCCCTCGGGTTCCTCTGCATCGTGCGTCACCTTGAAGCCGTTCAGTTCCAACTGACGGATGAGTTTCTCGCTGTCAACAAGGTTCTTGCTGCAACCAAGCGTTATTATGTCTATCGTACGAGACTTCATTTCTTGAACAGCGAATCAACAAACTCTCTACGATTGAATGGTTGCAAGTCTTCTGCCCGTTCACCTAAACCGATATAGCGGACAGGTATCTTGAACTGGTCGCTGATGCCGATGACTACGCCACCTTTAGCACTTCCGTCGAGCTTCGTGATGGCCATGCTCGTCACCTCCGTTGCAGAAGTGAATTGTTTGGCTTGTTCGAAGGCGTTCTGGCCGGTACTGCCATCAAGGACGAGCATTACATCGTGAGGTGCATCAGGCATAAGTTTCTGCATAACGCGCTTAATCTTCGAAAGCTCGTCCATCAAGCCTTTCTTGTTGTGCAGACGGCCTGCAGTATCGATGAGAACGACATCTGCGTTGTTGGCTATTGCGCTGTTGAGTGTGTCGAAAGCCACGCTGGCAGGGTCGCTTCCCATCTTTTGCTTGATGACTGGAACACCGATCCTTTCGCCCCAAATACATATCTGCTCAACTGCAGCAGCACGGAATGTGTCGGCAGCTCCAAGCACAACTTTCAAGCCGGCTTCCTTGAACTGATAGGCGAGCTTGCCTATAGTTGTGGTCTTGCCCACACCATTCACGCCTACAACAAGGACAACATAAGGTCGCTTATCGGCAGGGATTTGGAAACCTTCAGTATCGTCTGTATTGTTTTCCGTAAGCAATTGTGCGATTTCATCGCGAAGAATGTTGTTGAGCTCGTCAGTCGTGACGTACTTGTCTCGTTCAACTCGAGCCTCGATGCGCTTGATAATGTTGAGGGTTGTATCTACGCCCACGTCACTGGTCACAAGGACTTCCTCCAGGTTGTCGAGCACCTCGTCATCCACCTTCGACTTGCCTGCAACGGCACGCGTCAGTTTGCCGAAGAAACTTTCCTTCGTCTTCTCAAGCCCTTGATCGAGCGTTTCCTTCTTCTCTTTGGTAAAGAAATTAAAGAATCCCATATCTTTCTTTGCTTAGTTATTTCGCGTGCAAATATAGCAAAAAAAGCCCAATCCATCGCAAATAATACCTAATTTTTAGTATTAATTAAGGAATAGGAAACAACAAAAACCCCCTCGTCTCACGACGAAGGAGCAATATGACGCGTCGATTTATTAACTTCTAAAACCAAATATTACTGCAGGCGGAACATGAAGGGCAGGTTGAAGAAGCTACGGACAGCGTTGCCGTCTTTGTCCTTTGCAGGTTCCCATTTCGGCATCAGCTCCATCACGCGCTTGGCTTCTTCGAATAGCAGGTTGCCTAGGTCTTGCCCTGCCTTGAGTTGCTCCGGGCTGTCGGGATGTTCCTGCTTATAGGACGTTACTTCCACCTCCGAGAGTGTCTTTCCCACTCCACGAACCTTCTCAATATGTGTGATGCTGCCATCTTTCTCAACAACGAACCGAACTATAACACGTCCTTGCACGCCGAACTCGTGGCAGAGTTTGGGGTAGCGGACGTTCTCGGAAATAAACTTAAGGCACGCTTCATCGCCTCCAGGGAACTTTGCCCTCTCCTTCACCACATTATAGATGGTGTCGTTATTGTTGAAGATTGTCTTATCCTCGAGCATTATCTTGGCGACGCTCTTGCCGCCCACTGTGATATTGCCGTCGTCGTCCATCTCTGCTCCAGGCAATTTCTTGACGAGCTCCTTGACGTCATCTTTGCTCTTGGTCGTAATTACGATGACGCCGTTGGCACCCTTGTCGCCCCATACTTTGGTGGCGGCATCATTCTTCAGCACGGTAATGCTTTCGATGTCCTCCACATTAATATTCAGCAGAGATGAGAATTGCTCTTCACTGTTCATTGTTCCAAAGTTGACATCTTTGGAAACTTCGATGATTTTGCCGTCGAGGACAAACAGGGGACGTCCTTCCGTGTCCTGCTGCTTCACCTCCTCCAGAATGACATTCTCTGTGGAACTCTGTGTCATGTCTTTTTGAGCAGCAGGGTTCATTTCTTGCTCAAGAACTTGCAAGTTTGCGGAATTCTCTGTACCTTTGCCCTCGAGTTTGGATACTGTCTCCTCGATGGGAGCGACGAACTTAGGCGTTGCGAAGGCCGAGAGTGCCAACGCAGCAACTGGGATGACATAGAGCGCCTTGCTCTTCATCCACGGATTTGATTTTGACTTCTTCATCATAGTGATACGTTTTTTAGTTAAACTATGGTTAAAGCTGTTGGCGAAAGCGTAGGAACCGGAGCCAACGGCTTTTCTTATGAGCAATAACTGATAGCCTTGTGCCGAAACGCCCTGCTCGAGGACGAAGTTGTCGGCCTCATATTCGTGCACATCACGCAGGCTGATGCCCAGCACATAACAGAGCGGATTCCACCACTGAAGCATCTGGACGAGGGTGAGCAGCACGACGTCCCACGAGTGGCGGCCCTGAATGTGCCCCATCTCGTGAAGGACAATCTCGCGACCTGCCTCGTCGTAATCCTTCTCGTTAATCACGATGTTCCGCATCCAACTGAACGGCGCCACATCTCCCGAATGGCAATAGATGCGGACGCCCTGCTCGTCGTTGTGCCAAAGCACGCCCTGCTTCAAGCCGAACTGCAGGCGAGCGATCTGCCAGAGCCTCATCGAGAGCAGCGCCACCATACCTATTATATATATAAAGGTAAAAAGGTGAAAGAGGGAAAAAGTGAAAAAGCTTTCCTCTTGCTTCTCTGCCAAGACTTGTACCTCGGGCAAGACGTGGACGGGAATGCCTAACTCGAGCATCTGCAACTGTGCTGCCTGCACAACGGGCTGGTGGTCGAGCGACATCCAAGGAATGTTGCAGAGCGGCAGGACGAGGGACAAGAGCAGGATGCTCAAGAGCACCATGCGGTTGAAGCGGAAGAAACTCTCGCGCCTCAACATCAGCATGTAGGGCAAGTACAGCATTGACAGTACGATTGCTGACTTGATGGAATATAAAAGGACAGCGGACATCATAGCATTCACCATTTAATCATTTACCATATTGCACTTATCACTTCTGTTCGACGAGTGCGAGGAGTTCCTTGACCTCTTCCGGCGAGAGGTTCTCCTCTTTAACAAAGTAGTTGAGCATTGACTTCACGCTACCGCCAAAGAAGTTCTGCTTCACCTCCTGCATCGTGCGACGTGTGTATTCGGCACGCGTGACAAGCGGCACATATCTGTGCGTCTTGCCCTGACCATCCACTTTGTGGAAGTCGAGATAACCCTTCTCGTAGAGCACTTTCAGGTAGGTCGCAATGGTCGTATAGGCAGGCTTGGGCTCTTTGTAGTGCTCCAGGACGTCCCACGCGCAAGCCGCTCCGTCGATGTCCCAAATGATGTTCATCACTTCGAACTCAACCTTGGTCAATGTGTTGTCGTTGCGTTTCATATCTTATATAGTTGACGAGTTAACAAGTTGACGAGTTGACAAGTTAACGAGTTGACAAGTTAACCTGATTATTTTGTTTTCCTGAGGCAAAGTAAGGGAGTTTTTCTTAATCTCGCAATGTTTAGATATTGGAAAGTATAGATATTGACTGCTTTTTAACGTTTATTTGTAGTAATTGAACAGTTATTCGTAGTAATAGAGCGAAATAAAAAAGCCCCGACTGGCTTCGCAGCTGGTCGAGGACATGAAAAGAAAAAATACCTTTAATTTAAATGAGAAAATACTTGTTGCTTGTGTAGTTGCTTACTTTTGTTTCATCTTCATTAGCAGGTCGCGTGCCCATTGGAAGTAATTGCGGTCTGCCTCTGTCTTCGCTACTTCTATTAAAGAGTCAATGCCGGCCATTACCTTCTCCCACTTCTCTGTAGATTCGGGACGTCTGAAGGCACCATACTCGACGCCCATCTTGCAAAGGTTATAGATGGAGCCAGCCGTGACTGCCGTCAATTTCGTTTGATGATTGAAGTAATAATCCTTCAAGTTGTTAAAGTTGGTGATGAAAGCGTCGTCATTCGCCTTTTCATTGATGTAGCCTATTTGGTTGGAAGGGATGCCCATGCCAATAACGGTGGTCTTCTGTGCCGAAGGTATCTTGGCGTACGTCACGATGTATCGGGCGAAGACATTTCCCTTGTGGTCTTCCTTCCATTCGAGGGCGTATGCGTAGCGATGCGTCTTGGTGGTGTCGGTGGCATCAAGTATGTTGATGTTGATGTAGTTGCCATATTGTTCACCAATAGTGACGTAGCGACTCGGGTCATCACCTATCATCAGGTTGCGCTTGCCTTCATTCTGTGGGTTTCCCGTCGTTAAAGTGTTGACGCCGTAACAGTTCGGATTGTAGGTTCCGTTTGCCTCAAAAGCTTTAATCATTTCGTCGAGCATGGAACGATGTTTCTTCGGAAGCGTGAAGGTCATGATGTCGCAGCGCCACTTCAAGGGCGTTCCTTCTTTCGTTATGTCACGTTCCTGACCAAGACTCTTGCTGACTTCCACCTTATTATCAATGGCTTGGGAGATGAGACTACTCATCCAAGACTCTATGTCTTGCGCTACGACCTTTTGTGCCGAAGCGTTTAAACTGACGAGCATCAAGCTCGCGAGGATTAAGTTCTTCATATTATATAAGGTATTAAGTGTTTAGAATGAAATGATTTGATGTGATGTCTCGAGTTCTCTGCCCTCAAGCGTGGCGATGTATGCCCGCAGAGGTTCGGTCTGCTCATGCATCTCGTAGGCTACTTGCAAGACTTCCTCGGCAAGGAAGATATCGACGAGCGCCTGCTTTTCGGGCGAGATGACAGGCAATTCCTCCTTTTCCTCCGCCGAGGAGGAGGGGAGAACGGGCTCTGCCTCTGCAAGCAAAGGCTCGGGCTGTGGCTCTTCGGGGACGGCTGGCTTGCTGGGATTTGGCTGATTGCCAAGTGTCTTCTGAGGTTTCTGAGGATTCAGAGTATTCGGAGCTTTCTGAATAATCGGAGTATTCGGAGTAATCGGAGAACTCGGAGTATTCTGAGGAGCGGGCTCCTTTGGCTCGATGGGCGTGTCGGCTTCCTGCTTTGGAAGCTCTGCGACGACTGTTGGAGCGGCTGGCCCAGGCTGCTGCGCCTGCTCCTGAGGCCAGAGGAAGAAGCCCACGAGCAAGGCTGCTGCGATGCCGCTCACCCAGAGAGCTATTGTAAGCGGCTTGTTTCGTCGACGGAGTTCTACCTTCTGCAGCACCCTTTCGGCGAAGTCCTCCGAGAGCGGCGGCACGTCTGCTGCCCGGCGCTCAAGTGCTGCCTTTAGTAGTTTATCCAGTTCCTTTTCCTGATTCATAATGGTCAATGTTCAATGGTCAATGATAACAGTTTCTTTAGTTTCTGCCTGATTCTTTGCAGCCTGTTGGCGAGCGGACCTGCTTTTACATCCATCACTTCGGCTATTTCTGCGAGCGAACGCTCCTCGTAATAATGCAGATGCAGAAGTGTCCGCTCCTCTGGGCGCAGGCTTTCGATGGCTTTTGTCGAGGAGCATGAGCCGTTCGTTTCTTGCAGCCGTCTCCTCCTCATCCTGCGCCCAGAGTGCCCCGTCTGGCGGTCT
This sequence comes from uncultured Prevotellaceae bacterium, assembly GCA_900320565.1. Lineage (GTDB taxonomy): Bacteria > Bacteroidota > Bacteroidia > Bacteroidales > Bacteroidaceae > Physcousia. The sequence continues at coordinate 3,569 of ONSR01000017.1, read as the reverse complement.
GTAGCGCTCCTCGTCGAGCGGCATGGATGCGAGTCCTCGACTGCGAAGATGGTTCAGGGCCGTGTTGTAGGCGATGCGGCTGAGCCATGTCGGGAACGAGGCTCGCTCGGGGTCGAAGTCGGAGAGATGTCGGAAAGCACGCACGAAAGCGTCCTGCGTCAGCTCCTCCACGTCGCGAACATCGCCAACCATCTGTGCCACAAGCAGCTGTACCTGACGTCCGTACCTGTCCATCAGGTACTTATATCCGTCGGCCTGCCCGCGCTGGGCAGCGAGTATCATCTGCTTTTCCTGGTCTGCCATAGTTATTCTTGCCACCCTTATATACACATGTTTGACAGAAATATGTCGCTAAAATGCAAATTTTCTTATGATTAGCCGCTATACGTGTCAGCACATCTCGCCCCACAAAGGTAATGAAAAACCTCCATTTCACCAAAAGTTTTACTCGAGAATTGCAGTCAAGTTGATTGCATATACATGTACGTGCAATTGCAACTACATGTATGTGCAATTGCACGTACATGTATATGCAACGAACCAGGGCAGTCGAATGGCACAAAAAAAGCTGCCACATCGGGTGACATGGCAGCCTTAGGGGACTGGATTACTGCATTTGCTGCAGCAGTTTGACGAGGTCGTCCAGGTCGCGGGCATCGATGTCCAGGTCGAGCATGTTGCCGTCGCGGTCGAAGAGCTTGTAGGTCGGGAAGCCGTGGACATCGAGGTGACGCTCGATGGCGCTCTGCTGCTCGGACGGCAGATTGTAGTGTGCCACGTTCTCTCCGCTGACGTTGTACTCCTTGATGACGTTCTCCCACGACTCCTGAGGGCTGCGGTTGGCGAGGTAGAGGAACGCTATGTCGAAATCTTTCAGCCGTTCATATTCCTCCTGACTATGGGAGAGTGCCTCCTTGCAGGGTCCGCACCAAGTGCCCCAGACGTCGAGCAGCACGAACTTTCCCTTGTAGGGTTCCAGGAGCTTCCGCAGCAAAGCCTCGCCTTCGGTGAGGTCCTTCACGTCGTCCGACGACTTGAGCACGAGCTTGTCGAACTCGCGGTTCTCAAGGGCGGCGTAGTAGTCGTTCTTCTTTTCAATCATCTCGATGCCGATGGGGTTGGCTATCATCATCTTCAAGGAGTCGAGCACCTCCGGGAGCAGCGAGACGCGGTCGTGCTCGAGCTCTTCATAAACCTGCTGCGTGAGCCAGAGGCTCTTCAGGAACGGCTCGGCGCCAAGCGAGTCGAGACGGTGCGCCTGATCCTTCATATTGGAGAGGAGCGACTTGCCTGAAAAGAACTTCTCTACCCTTGGACTGTTGAGAATTTTCTCAAAAGCCTGGATGAGGTCGGCGTTCTTCGTGTTTTCTTCCTCGGCAATACGCTCCTTCTCTTCCTCTGTAGAAGCCTGACCGATGCGCTCCTGTGCTGTCTTTATCCACTCTTTCCAACGGTTCAGGACGTCAAGCTCCTCGTCATTCTCGGCTATCTCGCCGAGGTGGTCGAGGTAGTTCATCCTGAAAGTGCGGCTGACCGGCACGACAGCATCACCAAGATAGTCTCGCAGGAACATTTGTGTCTCACGGTGAAGCGTCAAGGGAGACTCGAGCTTTGTCCAGAAGGTGTTGTATGCATACCGGCGTGCAACCTCGGGGAATCGGCTGTTTTCGCCGCGGAAGCGAGCCTGTCCGAAGTAGAATGCCTGCTGCCAAAGCGTGTTGCCCCGGCGATATTGCCTGTAGCGATTGGAGAGCGAGGGATGTTCCTCGAATAGACGCTCCTGCTTTGCGAACTGAGTATTGAGCAGGCTGTCGGTCGAGGCGATGTATCTGTCGAAATCTTTATCCTCGCGAGCCATGCTTACTGTCTGCCAATCGACGGGATACTTGAAAAGCTCGTTCTGCAGTCGGCAGTCGTCGCCCATGAAGTAGCGGCGTCCCTCCTTGAAGTCGTAGAGCAGGAAGTAGGTCTTGCCCGGCTCGAGCATCGTCCGCATGAAACAGCGCGACCAGTCGCAGAAGAACTCCGTGCTGTTCAGGAGCGGGAAGCTGACCTTGAAGCGTCCCTGTTCGTCGAGGTCAGCATAGACTGATTCCTCGTCGCCCGTAAAGAGGTTGTTATAGCCGAACTCGAAGGTCTTTTCGCCCTTGTACTTGTCCGGCATGTCCTTTATCCACCCGACAACCGTCACCGTGTCGGCTTTGTAATCGGTATCTACGAAGTCCGTACGCGTGTCCTTTTGCGGGTAGTCGGGCATGAAGCGGCTGGTTATCATGGTGTACGAAGCCTTCTGGTCGCCTATCTGTATGGTGCGCTTGCCCTTCTTGTCCTTGCCCACAATGACACGAAGCTCGCGGCCCCCCTCTAACTCCCCCTTAAAGGGGGAGGACAAAGACTCTCTCCCTTTAAGGGAGGGCAGGGATGGGTCTGCCTCTAGCAGCATTTCTGCCTCGCCCGTCTTCTGGTTGATGTCGAGCTTCTTGTAACGCCAGAACCGGCAATCATATATGGCTTGGTCCTCGAGGAAGGCAATCTTCCAGTCGCCCTTCTCGTCGCGCCAATAGGAAGGCAGCAGTTGCCGCCAGCGTTCTTCTACAGGCTTGATGCCCGTGATGGACCATGCGCCGCTGAAGTCTCCCTCGGTAAAGTCGAACGACTTGGTCGATAGGGGCAGCGGCTCGAAGTGGAGCACGACCTGGCTTGTGCCGTCGGGACCCGTCTGCTGGTGCGTGTCGAGCTGTATGCCGTCGGCAGACGTGATGGCGTACTGCTTGCCGTCAGCCTTCAGATAAGAGCCGCTGGCGAACTGGAACCAATAGTCATCGTAGTCCGACCGCTGGCTGACTGTCATATAGACGAGCGTCTCGTTCTCCTTCAGCTCGACCTTCGTGATGTCGAGAGCCAAATTGAAGAAGCCGTCGCCGTAGCTTGTACTGAACTCCGTAGTGGGCTGCTCCCACACGATTTGCTTTCCCTGTGCCACCCCAGCTGCTGTAACAAGAGCAAGCAGGGCGATAATGATTGTTCTGTTCATCTTATGTTTCCGTTTTATCTATTTCGCTTTCTTTACCTCTTCACCATGTGTCCGAAGCGGCTGTGGAGCCATTGGAAGGGCATGTAGAGCACGGGCACGACGAAGAGCAGCGCAATGGTGCCGACGAACATACCGCCTGCGCAACCTACGCCGAGCGAGATGTTGCCGTTGGCTCCCACGCCGTGGGAGAAGACGAGGGGCAGCATGCCGAATATCATGGTGAGCGACGTCATCAGGATTGGGCGCAGACGAACCCTGGCGGCACTCATCGCGGCCATCGTGATGCTCATTCCCTTGCGGTGTCGCTCCGTGGCGTACTCGGTCAGCAGGATGGCTGTCTTGGCCAAAAGGCCGATGAGCATGATGAGTCCCGTCTGCATGTAAATGTTGTTCTCCAAGCCCCACATCCTCGAGAAAAGGAAGCTGCCGAGCAGTCCGAACGGCACGCTCAGGATGACGGCAAGGGGGATGAAGAGGCTCTCGTAGAGCGCACACAGTATAAGGTATATGAAGAGGACGCAGATGATGGGCTCGC
>ONSR01000070.1 GCA_900320565.1 uncultured Prevotellaceae bacterium | reverse complement strand
GTCATGGGGATGAGCAGGAACTGGTCGGTTCGCTTCGGCAATTGCAGTTGAACGCCCTGTTTCGTGCGGCGAATGAGCGTGTCTTTCAGCTTGTCTCGGATGTCGTTAAGGTTCTTATAACCAACGGCTTTGCCTGATTCAGGGTCTGTGATGATGTGGTCGAAGCGGAACCGATAGAGTGGTGCGAGGCAATACGGGTCAGCAAGTTGTACGATGGAGACCAGTTCGTCGAGGTTGTTCTCGAGTGGTGTGCCCGAGAGCAGGACATTGTAGTGCGCGTCGATACGCCGTACCGCCCAAGCTAATTGCGTGTTCCAGTTCTTGAGGCGCTGCACTTCGTCCATGACGAGTAAGTCCGTTGAGAGCCTCGCCAGCGCTTTGATGTCGTTGGCGAGGGACTGGTAGGAGACAATCTTATAAGGCGTCGTGGCCTTGTAAAGCTCGAGCCGTCGGGATGCATAACCCTCTACGATGAGCACTTCCTCTCGTCCTGTCCACCTCTCTATCTCGCTCTTCCATTGGTACTTAAGCGAGTTGGGGCAGACGATAAGCACGCTCTCTGCCATCTTCTCGCGGAGGTAAATCTCGGCCAGACAGATGGCTTGTACCGTCTTGCCCAGTCCCATCTCGTCGGCAATGATGGCCTTTCCGGCCTTGAAAGCAAAGCGAACGCCCTCCTTCTGGTAGGGATAGAGCTTGGCTGTGAGCAGGTTGTCCAGCGCTTCATCCGTATAAGTTTCCTCGGCAAGAGCAGTTCTCTGGAGGCGTTCGCGCTGACTGATGACCTCCTCCAGGGCGTCGGGATAGCAGCGGAAAGAAGGGTCGATGCTTCGTGCCTTCTCGAGGAAGGAGTCGAAGTTCGCGTAGGCTTCCGGACGAAGCACATTTGCCTGGTCGAAGTAGTCCTTTGCAATCGCGGCAAGCTCCTTGCGATGCGCCTCTCCGAAGCGAATGCGAATGCAACGCTCTCCGCGATAATCCATATATATAGATGTGTAGTCGGGCTCCTCGTTGTGCACCTCCTTGCCCTCTGCCTGCAGCCAAAGTTTCACGCCCTCCACGTGCTTGCAAGTGCCGAGGCCAGATGTGCGGAAGTCAGGGCAAGAACAATAGTTCCAAGGACTGTAGGCACCTCGATAGATGACCTTGTACTGGCTGCGCGACTTTGGGTTGCGAACCTGATATTCTCCCGGGCTGAATGGCGCTCCGAGTTCACTGATGATAAAGCGTTCGCGCTGTGCCTGTTGCCTTCTTAAGGCAACTTGCCACTCCTCGAGCCCCATTTCAGCAGGTTTTATGGTGTTGCTGAGCCGTCGTTCTCTGCTTTGATAGGTTTCCATATCCTTCTTTTTCTGCAAAGGTACGAAATAAATTTGGATTAAGGATTAGCATTTAGATAAATTTTCGTACCTTTGCAGCAGATTAATATAATAAGGTGTTCTATGATTGATCTGAATAAAGTTGCCATTATCGCAGGCGAACACAATGTGACTTACAGCGAACTGCTTAAGCGCGTGGCGCAGTTTGCGCGAAAGACACCGAAAGGTAAGCAGACCAAGACTGTCATCTTTAGCGAGAACCGCGAGGGCTGGGCGTATGCCTTCTTCTCTGTTTGGCTGAACGAAGGCATTGCGGTGCCTGTGGATGCTTCGAGCACCGCAAGTGACGTGGCCTACATCCTGAACGACTGCAGGCCCGATGCTATTTGGGTGTCGAAGGAGAAGGAGCCAGTGCTGGAGGATAGCCTCACCGCCTCCAATGGCGAAGAGAAGCCTAAGGTTTTCATTATTGACGATTACGAAGGCTTGTCGCTTCAGGACGAACCAGCATGTTCCATCCTTCCTTGGGCAGCACTTTCCGAACCAGATAACGACGATACAGCAGTCATCATATACACTTCCGGCACCACCGGTTCTCCGAAGGGCGTGATGCTTAGCTACGCGGCTCTGAAAGCCAATGTGCACAGCGTGTCGTACGACGTGCCTATCTATACAGAGAAACGTCGCGTCCTCATTCTTCTGCCCTTGCATCATATCCTGCCACTCATGGGCTCCCTCATCGCTCCTCTATACATGGGAGGTGGCGTTGCCATCAGTCCTTCTCTCTCTGGACCAGACATTATGGATACGCTCCAGCGAGGGCAAGTTGGCATCATGATAGGTGTGCCTCGACTCTGGAAAACACTCTTCGTGGGCATCAAGAAGAAGATTGACGAGTCGCCAGTTGCCCGTATGCTCTTCGCTCTTTGCAGCGTTTGCAAGAGCAGGACGCTCAGCCGTCTGGTGTTCAGCTCCGTTAGGAAGAAGATGGGCGGACACATCGATTTTTGCGTCAGCGGCGGTGCTGCTTTGGACAAAGAGATAGGTGAAGGCTTGCGTACGCTTGGCCTTGATGTGCTCGAGGGCTATGGCATGACGGAAACAGCTCCAATCATTGCCTTCACGCGACCTGGCGATTACATCCCGGGCTGCTCTGGACTGCCCTTGCCAGGCGTGGAGTGCAAGCTGGTGGATGGCGAGCTTTGTGTGAAAGGACCGAACCTGATGAAGGGTTACTACAACCGTCCCGAGGAGACGGCACAAGTTATTGATAGCGACGGCTGGCTGCATACGGGCGACCTCGCGCAGTTCGACTCCATCGGACGCGTTACGATTACTGGTCGCACGAAAGAGATTATCGTTCTCAGCAACGGCAAGAATGTGCAGCCCAGCGAGATAGAATACAAACTCGAGAAGTACGAGACCTTCGTCAAGGAAGCAGCAGTCGTACAGGATGGCGACATGCTTCGTGCCATCATCGTGCCGCAACCGACCTGGGCTTCAACGCTGACCGATAACGAGGTGGCCGACAAGTTAAAGCGCGAGGTGTTGGAGCCTTACAACATGACCGTTTCGGCTTACAAGAAGATAATGAGCGTGCTTGTCTATCGTGGCGAGCTGCCCAGAACAAGACTCGAGAAGCTCCAGCGCTATAAGCTTGGTGCCATCTTGAAAGAAGGGCAGGGAGCAAGGACTAAGGAGCACGAGGCAAAGCCCGAACCGGATAGCGAGGAGTATCGTCTCATCAAGAGTTTCATCGAACAGGAAAAGGGAGTGAAGGTTCATGCGGCAGACCATATAGAGACTGACCTTGCCCTGGATTCGCTCGACAAGATAAGCCTGCAGACATTTATCGAGAACACCTTTGGTACCTCAATTGGTGTGGATCAGATGCCAGGCTTCCCCAATATCGAAGCTTTGGCTCGCCATGTGGCTGCCGAGAAGACGAAGATGGAGGCAGAGGAAGTGGACTGGCACCAGCTTCTCACAGGTCCTGTCGATAACTTGCCTTTGCCCAGTTCGGGCTTTGCTTACCGTTTTGTGTCGCGTCTGCTCAAGGGATTCTTCTGCCTCTACAATCGTCTTAAAGTAAAGGGCGAGAAGAACATCCCCGCGAAGGGTGCTTGCATCATTGCCCCCAACCACCAAAGCTTTGCCGACGGCCCGCTTGTGCTTGCTGGACTGCCTTGGAACCAGCTCAAAGAATACTATTTCTATGCGACGGAAGAGCATGTCCGCAGCAATTATCGCAAGCGTATGGCGGCTCAGAGCAACGTGATTGTCATGGAGCGTGCCAACCTGAAGAACTCCATCCTGAAGCTCGCGAAGGTGCTCAGGGAAGGGCATCGCGTCGTTATCTTCCCTGAAGGAGCACGCTCGCACGACGGTGGAACGGTGCCCTTCAAGAAGACCTTCGCCATCCTTGCCAAGGAACTGGATGTCCCCATCGTGCCCGTCTGCATCCGTGGCGCCTTCGAAGCCTTGCCTCGCGGCAGTGCCTTCATGAGGCCCAAGCACATCGAGGTGAAGTTCCTCCAAGCAATCAAGCCCTCGGAAAACGATTCTTATGAAGATTTGACCCGTCAGACACAAGATGCAATCGAAGCGCTTTTGGCCCATTAAGACTGAGCTCGGTAACACTTGGACGCACCTTGCTGGAGCCATCTTCGCTTTGAGTTCCATCTGGTTGGTGTGGCTTGCAGCCGATGTCAGCTGGCAGATGGCGTTCGGTGTCATCTGCTTCATTGTCGGCATGTTCTTCATGTTCCTGAGCAGCACCGCTTATCATTGGGTAAGAGAGGGAAAGACGAAGGACGTTTTGCGCAAGTTCGACCACATCAGCATCTATGTGATGATTGCCTGCAGCTACACCCCCATCCTCATCGGGGTAGTGGGCGGCTGGCTTGGCTGGACGGTGTTTGCCTTCCAATGGCTGGTCGTGATAGGCGGCATCTTCTATAAAATCTATGCGATAGGGCGTTGGCCGCGGCTCTCGCTGGCAATCTATCTGATTATGGGATGGAGCATCGTCCTCATTGCCGAGCCGGTAATCAAGGCTTTGAAGCCAGCAACCTTATGGCTTCTCCTTGCAGAAGGCATCGCTTATACCGCAGGAACTTACTTCTTTGCCCACGACGAGAGACCCCACTACCACGCCATTTGGCACGTCTTTGTCCTGCTTGGTGCCCTCGCTCATTGGGGCGCAGTTCTCACATTGCTTCTTTAAGATGAAAAATTAGCCGTGCCTAGTTGGCCAACTAGGCGTGTCTAGTTGACCAATTAGGCGTGTCTAGTTTGCCAACTAGCCGTGCCTAGTTTGATGACGTCACTGCAGTTGTTTCTTCTTGTCGGCAAGATACATCCCGACAAGAATGAGTGCCGTGCCCATCAGGAACCAGATGGTGATGTCTTCGCTCAGTACAATCCAAGCACACAAGATAGCGATGACGGGGTTGAAGTAAACGTAGTTCGTCGTCACGATGGCTCCCAACTTCCGAATGGCTAAAGCCCAAAGGTAAAAGCAAAGCGTGGAGGCAATGGCTCCGAGGAAGAGCAGTTCCACCATCGTCTGCGGTTCCAAGAGCGTCTCCAGCGTGGGCCATTCGGGATAAATCATGAAGTAAGGAATCATCGTGACGAGCCCATAAAAGAAGAGCTTGCGGGTGATGAAGAGCGTGTCGTAGCGCTTCGAGGCTGGGATGATGAGCAGACTATACCCAGCCCAGCAGAGACAAGCCGCAAAGGCAAGCAGGTCGCCAGTTGGAGCGAGGTGGAGCACGAAATGCCCATTCAGTTCAACGATTGCCACACCCACTACTGCAAGCAGACTCCCGACTATCTGAATGCCCTTGAGACGCTCTTCGCGATAGAAAGCGGAGATGAGCAAGGCGGCAAACAAAGGGCAGAGGCAGACAATGAGCGCCGTGTTGGTGGTCGTGGTGTAGTTCATCGCGGCATTCTCTGTCAGGAAATAAAGCGAGCCTCCTGTCAGCCCAAGCCCGAGCATGATGAGTTCGTCCTTCCAATTATTGGCGAACCAACGGAACGGACGTCGAAAAGCAGCAAAGCCCAAGAGAAGCGCGTAGGCAATGATGAACCTCAGCGTGAATATCATAGCCGGCGAGAGTCCCGCCAGCAACAGGAGTTTCGTGACGACAAACGTTGAGCCCCAAATGGCTACGACCAGAAAGGCGAGGAGGTGATATATGAGAGACGAGTTAACAAGTTGACGAGTTGACGAGTTGTTACATCCCACTTCGACCGACTTGCCAACTTGTTTATCTGTCCACATCTTAACTTGTTTCCCCACCAATTTATCTATCAATTAATCAACATATTAACTTGCCAACATGCTTGTCTACCAACTTGTCAACTTGTTAACTCGTCAACTTTTCAACTAATAGTTCTCTGCCTTAATCTGGAAGTAACTCTGCGGATGGTCGCAAACGGGGCACACTTCGGGAGCCTTCTTGCCAATGACGATGTGGCCGCAGTTAGCGCATTGCCAGATGACGTCGCCGTCGCGAGAGAAGACGATGGCGTCCTCGATGTTCTTCAGGAGCTTGCGATAACGCTCCTCGTGGTGCTTCTCGATGGCGCCGACCTGTTCGAACTTCTCGGCTATCTCGTCGAATCCTTCCTCGCGAGCCTCTTTTGCCATGCGAGCATACATGTCCGTCCATTCGAAGTTCTCACCGTTTGCAGCATCGGCCAGGTTGGTCTTCGTGTCGCTCACGCTGCCGCCGTTCAGGTACTTGTACCACATCTTCGCATGTTCCTTCTCGTTGGCAGCCGTCTCCTCGAAGATGTTGGCAATCTGCACGAAGCCGTCTTTCTTGGCCTTCGAAGCGAAGTAACTGTACTTATTGCGAGCCATGCTCTCTCCAGCAAAAGCCTCCTTGAGGTTCTGCTCAGTCTTTGTTCCTTTCAGGTCTTTCATCTCGTTTAGTGTTTAGAGGTTATTGGTTAATGAAGCTTTCTGAGGGCAAAGATACGAAATTCATTGAACATTGAACATTGAACAATGAAAAATTATTTGTATCTTTGTGCCGTATGAGTTATTTAAACACAGAAAACATAGCTCGAAGCAAGGGCGGAGTGGAATATCACCCATTGAAACCTTTCCTTCCAGAGGGGGCAAAGATCCTGTTTCTGGGCAGCTTTCCGCCGCAGCGAAAGCGTTGGTGCATCGACTTCTTCTACCCCAATTGGATCAACGACCACTGGAGAATCCAGGGGCAAGTGTTCTTTGGCGACAAGAATCACTTTGTCCTGGAGGGCGAGAAGCGCTTCAAGTTAGACGAGATAGTGAGGCATTGTGAGGAGAAAGGCATCGCTTTCTTCGACACTTCGACAGCCGTCCGTCGCCTCAAGGACAATGCTTCCGACAAGTTTCTCGAGGTGGTGGAGCCTACAGACATTGCCGCTCTGACCAACCAACTACCCCATCTTCGGGCCATTGTCACTACTGGAGAGAAAGCCACGCAGACCATCTGCGCCACTCTCGGCATTCCAGAAGTGCCGAAGGTCAATTCGTATGTGGCTATCTCCTCTCCCCCTAAAGGGGGACGGGCGGACTGGAGCGGGGAGGGGGCTCTTCTTTGGCGCCTCCCTTCATCGTCGCGTGCCTATCCGCTCTCCTTTGAGAAGAAGGTGGAAGCATACAGGAAGATGTTCGACGCCGTGCTTCGCTGAACTCCTTTTTACATGTTTAATTGATTGCACATACATGTACGTGCAATTGCAACTACATGTATATGCAATTGCAACTACATGTATATGCAACGAACTTGACCTGTGAAGTTGATTGGCCAGACTGCCTTAAATGCCTGTTTTCACGTGTTATGTTTTGTTTCTTCCCACGTAATGACGGGCCAACCAGTGGTTGAGCAGGGCAAAGAAGGCGAGGCAGAAGAGTGTGGGCAGGGCGAGTGAGAGGTCTTCGGGCCGTTTCGAAATGGCGACCATCGACTGCCAGATTGCCTGTCCGAACATATAGACGAGTCCGCCGATGCCAAAGACGACGACGCTTGCGACGGTGAGGAAGGCCACGATTCGCTGCCTTCGTTCGCTCTTCTGTCGTTCCAGGCGAATCCGTCTCATTGTGGTGTAGGCAAAGTTCGACGGCAGGCTAGGTCGCTCTTGGGGTTCGAGGGCACGAAGCAATACCTTATTATTTATTGTCCTTTCCATGTTTCATCAGGGTGTATAGTTTGCGACGGATACGATGCAGACGCGTAGCAATGGTACCTGCCTCCATGTCGAGGATGTAGGCGATATCAGCTAAGGGACGGCTCTCGAAGTAGTAAAGTTCCAGGAGCATCTGCTCGTCTGGCCTCAAGAGGGCAATGGCGTTTCGAAGTTCGTCAAGCCGGCTCTCGTCGTCCAGCACTTCGTCCACCTCCTTGTCGCTCAGGCCCTGCCTGTCCTCGATGCTGAGATACTTGATGCGCTTCTTCCTGAGCCACGAGACGGTGGTGGTATAGGCGATGCGGCAAACCCATGTCGAGAACGAAGACCGGCCGACGAACGAGTCGAGACAGCTGTAGGCGCGGACAAAGGCGTCCTGCGTCAGCTCCTCGGCATCCTCGTGGTTCGGCACCAGACGCGACACGATGGCAAACACTTCGCCACCGTATCGCTCCAGGAAATAGCCGTAATCGCTCTCGTGACCGTCAAGGATGCGGGCTATCAGTCGCTGCTCGTCCATCAGTTTCGCTTAGACTTCGAACTCGTCTTTCTTCTCTTTGGGCTGTTCGGCCTTACGCTCCGCACGATATGACATAAGCAGACCTATGCCGCCACAGATGCATACGCACGCCACATAGACGATGCCGCTGACATATTCTCTATAGCGAAACATGAATTCTTCATCGGCACGGAAAGAGTAATCGCCATAGGTCGCCAGCATATTGATGCAGAAGCCGAGCAGGAAACCAAAGCCGATGCCTGTCAGCAACCAGCCGATGCGGAGGGCTGTATACTTGCCTCCGCTGCTGTATAGGCTGATGCCTTTGAAGTCGATGTTCTTCAGCTCCGTGATTTTACTGATGAGCATCAGCCGCTCGCGCTTGTGGACGAAGAGCTCCACGACTTTGTAGATGCAGCCAAACACGATGGCGCAGTTCAGGGGAATCATAATCCAATCCATAGTCTTGATGTTTTAAATGATATGTTGTGTTACTTGTCTCTACTTAGTTAGACGCGTCTTTTCGCTAAACATTACATAAAGACACAAAAAAAGTGAAGCGTCCTTCACTTAATGACTCGGTTGTCTGCTTGCCATCACATTATATCTTTTGTGACACAAAGTTACAAACATTTTCTTGTGATTCGTGTAGTTTTTCGTAACTTTGTTGCGTCTAATGGGTGAAATGAGTTTTTCGTAACTTTGTTGCGTCTAATGGGTGAAATGATTCGAAACAAACGACAATGACAGACACAGAAAGACAATTCGCCAAGACTGTCCGCGAGCACAAGAGCACTATCTACACCGTTTGCTACATGTTCTCGAAGGACGACGACGAGGTGAACGACCTCTTCCAAGAGGTGCTCATCAACCTTTGGAAAGGCTACGAGAGCTTCGGGCATCGCAGCGACATCAGGACGTGGATTTACCGCGTCGCCTTCAACACATGTATCTCGATGGACAGGAAGAAGCGGCGCTCGGCAACCGTTCGCTTGGAGATGGACATCAACCTCTTTGAGGACCGCGACGAGGACACGCGCCAAGTGGACTTGCTCCACAAGCGCATCCAGCGCCTGCAACCCTTCGACCGCGCTATCGTCCTGCTCTGGCTCGAAGACCTCTCATACGAAGAGATAGGCCAGATAGTGGGCATCTCGACGAAGAACGTCAGCGTCCGTCTGTTTAGAATCCGTGAGCAACTGAAGAACATGTCAAACGATTAAACCTTTGCCCATTATGAATACCGAACTTGAAGAGATGCGCGAGCAGCTGGACCTGCTGAAGAAGAAGCTGGAGAAACAGGAGATTATCAGCGAACGCCTGATAAGTAAGACCAAGGAGTCGCTGGAAAAGGATATGGCTACTGTGCGAAGGCAGTACAGGATCGGGCGCATTAGCAACTTTTTTGCAGTACCCCTTATCTACTATATAGTGGTTTATCAACTTGGTCTGTCGGTGCCTTTTGGGATAGCCACTGCAATATGGGCATTCGTCACCTTCGTTATCTTTTTCTTGCGAAAAGGCCACCTCTACAATCTGCAGTCAGACAATCTGCTGGAGGCTCAGTTGAAGGTGACTACCCTCAAGCAGCATCACCGCAAATGGCTCAAGTTCGATTATCTTTCCCTGGTATTCTGGTGGGCTTGGTTTGGGTGGGAAATCTATCGGAAGAGTACGATGGAGAATGCAGGAGATGTGCCCGTCCGTTTATATTTCGGCTTCGTCATCGGTGGTCTGATTGGGATACTCATTAACATTTGGCAGGTCGTCAAGACGCAGCGTCGCTACCAAAGAATGCTCGACCAGATAGAAGACCTCAAGGCAGAGAGTCAATAGGCGTTCTCCTCCGTCGCAAGTGGGGACTTGCTCCCCTCTGCGCGGTCGCAATGACATTCAGTCATTGCTGTAAACACCGCGTTCGCCCACAGGTGGCGGCTCATATCGACGTGGCCGTTGGGCTTAAAGGTGACGCCTTCTTCCTCGAGGAGTTCGCGCTGCCGCTTCCAGCCGGGAGCTGTGCGGCCCTGGACGTTGACGACTCTGTGACAAGGCAGTAACTCGGCTCCGGGTGTGTAGCGAAGCGTTCGCCCTACCATCCTTGCATGGCTCGGCCAGCCTGCCAACGTAGCGATGAGGCCGTAGGTCATCACACGGCCAGGCGGTATCTGCGCCACGATACTCAGCACGGCATCGCGAAACGCCCGAGCCTCCTCAGCCGACATCTTATCATAAAAGTCCCTCATCATGCTAGCGTTTCTTGGGCTTGGAGGCAGGCAAAGCCTTGCACGTCTCACGGACAAGCAGGGAGAGATAGTCGCGGTCGTCCACGTCGGCGATGTAGAAGTAATCCTTCGCTCCATCATAAGGCGGACGCATCTCGACGGCTCGCAACAAAGGAAGCGCTGCTTCGGTGGGCTTCAAATAGAAGCGGTCGTCGCAGATGAGGCCGAATATCTTGCCGTCACAGTATATGCCGTAGTCCCCGAACATCTTCCTCACCGTTATCTCTCCTGCTCCGCCACATTGCTCCGTGACGAACTGCACAAAGTCCTTGCTACTTGCCATCGTTAATTTTAACTTTTAATCCTTCATTCTTTCCTGCAGTTCGCGGTGTGCTTCGAGCAGGTTCCAGATGCTGTCTTCCGAGAGCACGCCGCGCTTCAAGTCCTTTGGCAAAAGGCCTGCCTCGTCGGCGGCAAAGTCCTGCTTCCAGTCGTTGCTGCCATAATAGCTGGCGAGGGCAGCAATGTCCGCCTTTGCCTCCTCATATTTATCGAGCGCAGAGGAGAGCCTTTTCAAGGCAGAAGCAGCACGGGCAAGGTGCCACTCCATCTGCCGGATGCGCTGAAGCTGCTCTTTGCTATTAATGTTTACCATGAACAAGAAACTTTTTGCCGTCAGCTATGCAAAGGCCTTGCAGGTTCCCTTCCGTCATTTGATAGCCGGCAGGGGAATAGTATTTCGCACTCTCTTTAGGCAAGGGCAGGGGAGAGGTCACTTTTGTAGCCGTGATGTCGGCCTCGAACTGTATCTCCTGACGAGGCAGGATGCAGTCACTGACAATCTTCAGATTGCTGCCGTCGGCGCTCGGCACGGCCTGTATTTCGATGAGGCGCTCTTCACCTGGCAGGAGTCCTCGCAAAGAAGTCTCAGAGCGGACGTCGCCGATGGCGAACCAAGCGTCGCGATAGAGCGGGGCAATGCCCTCGTTGGTGACAAGCAAGCGCGTGGATGTGCCGTCCGTCTCGCATGTTTTCACCACAAAGCGATAGCCCGTCGCCATCGACCCCTTGCGGAATCGGGCAGCAGTTGCTACGCCTCCTCGCGGGGCGTCATTGGCTATCATGAAGGTGATGTGGTATTTCGCGGCCTGCTCTTCCCATGTGCGTCCGTACAGCCCGTTGGGGCTCAGGAAGTTCTTCTGGTCGTTCGATGAGTAGTAACTTATCTCGCCGCCGCAGACGCCCGTCTGCCATCGCGTGCCTTTGCCAATGGCATTCCAGCACTTCTCGTTGTATCCGCTGCCACTTCCTATTTCGTGCGTCTCGTGCATGAACGAATCATCGAACAGCCCGAAGCGTTTCTTCATCAGTACGCTGCTCTCTGTGACGGGCGAGTACGTCTTGTCGCCAGCATCGATGGAGACGGCCCAAGGGATGTCGACCATGATGGTGTCGAGGTGCTGGAAGAACTGCCGCTGGAAAGCTTTCGTGGGGAAGTTCTTGCCCAGTTGCAGCGTGGTGCCGTAGATGTGATATTCCGACCAATGCCCGAAGCCGACCTCGAGGAAAGCCAGTCGAGGGTCGTGAGCGTAGCGCTGGGCGAAGTCTGTGTAGAACTGGAGGGTGAAGCGCTTTAGTTCCGCGTTGCTCCAATCTGCGTAATAGGTCGGTCCGTCGCCGCCTGGGTTCTCCGAGAAAGTCTCGTTGTAGTCGTCGCGAGCCTTGATGTAGGCAGGCACGGCCGTCGTGCCCTTGTTGCCGTCCACGTCGCGGCTCGACGGGTATTCATAGCGAAAACGTGCGATGAGTTGATGTCCGCGGCTGCTCACATCGTTCAGTATGTTCTCGAACCACGTCCAGTCGTACTGGATGGTGCCGTCGTCCTCGCATCCCGTCACGACCTTGCAAGGCAGACAATATGAGAACTCCAATTGGATGGTCTTGCCATAAGTGGCGTTACGGTTGCGTGCTTCTTCGGGCCAGAGCACGAGGCCCGTCATGGGTTGCGGATGTGTGATGCTCCGCTTCAGCTCCACCGATTGCCACGATTGTGCGCGACAAGGCATCGTCGCCAAGGTCAAAATCAGGAATAAAAGTCGGGTTCTCTTCATCTTCGGCATCATTTTAGGAATGACGCTACAAAGTTAGTGATATAATGAAGAAGTACCAAATAAATTGAGCTTTATTTTGTGTTTTCAACGTCGCGTGTTACGATGGCAAACGACACGTGTGATGATTGCAAACATCACGTGTGACGTTGGCCAACTTCACGTGTGTCGTTTACAAACTAAGCGTGCCGTGTTTCATGACACGGCACGCTTCCTTTATTCTTGTGGCTTGTAACCAGGGATGTATTCCACTTTGTGGTCCTTGATGCTAAGGATTTTGCTCCAATTATGAGGAATGACATAGGCTCCGACCACTTCATCGATGACAAGGATGTAGAGGCAGCCATCCTGATAAGACAGGCTGCTGTGCAGGCTCTTGTGGCGATAGGGGCGCTTGGTGCTGTAAGGGTAGAGTTCCTTGTTGTGCCTCTCTATTTTAAAGAAGTCAGAACCATAGTTCAGGTGGAACAGCATGTTGGGATGATTCCTGACGTATTCGTATTTCGCCATGAACTTTAAATCACTCAGCACGCTCTTTGCCTTGGATTTGGGCACGACATACAGGTGGCCTTTGGTTTTGCTGGTGTTCGTGCGCTCTTCATCATACATCCATCTGTTGAAGTTCTGCGGACCGGCCTTGTAGTCTTCCTCGGTAAGGTCGTAGGATACCTCGTAAGCCTTCACGCTGTCGGTCGTCTCGACGGTTTGCTTGATGAACTTCGTGATTGGGCGGTCATCGTAGGGCTCTGCCTTTCCCCTTTCCTCGCGGACAATGTGCTCCACGGTAATGAAGATGTGTTCCTTGTCTCCCTCGTAATGCAGGGTCGCAGCTCTGGCTGCCTTGAAAAGGGCGTGGTAGCTGTCCTTGCCATATAGTTCGAGTCGTTCGCCCTCTAAGAGGTCCAGCGCCAAAGCGTAAACGATGCTGTCCTTGTCCAGTACATGATTCTCCTTGTGGTAGCATTGGCGGGCCATGGAGCAGCCCCATCTGAAGGCACGCAGGCAGGAATCCCCTGCTTCGATAGCTCCTTCCTGGTGCAGCGCACCTTTGGCAATGTTGATGGAATAGTAGGCTGCCTTCATAGAAATGCTGTCGCCATCGTATTGCTCACATTTTATGACATCTTTCTTTTCCTGCTTGTCGAGGAATTGTATCAGGTTCTCGATAGGGTCTTTACCTGGTTGTTTATTGTCGGAGCGGCTCGTACAGGAGGCTATCATGCTGCAAAGCAACAGGAATAATATGCTACGTTTCATTGATTCGTTGTTTAGGGGTTAATGGTTTATGATAGGTGTAAGACGTCTTCACATGTTATTTATTCTTTCATCTCTGCAATCGCCATTTGCAATTGTTGCCCGCTTTGCTCAATCTCTGCCACAGTCTCTTCGAAGGTGGGGAAGGATTGCGTCATGGAAAGCATGGTTTGATAGTCAGAACGCGCATGGTAGAGGTCTGCTTCCCCAGAGTCATTGCCCTTCGAAGGCATAAAGAGGAATAGTCCCACGGCAATTGTTGCTGCTATGCTCGCTGCCCAAAGAAGGAAATGTCTCTGCCTTGTCCTCTCCCAAAGAGAAGGAATCCTTTTCTTGTCAATTGCATTCATCTGCTCGTTCAGCCGAGCCATGAAGTCCTCTTCGCTACTCATCTCTGGATGGTAGGAATGGAATATGTCGTAAAGTTCCTGGTCTTTCATAGTTCTTCTTTTAACCTTTTAACTTTTCCCTTAAATGTGATCTTCCTCTCGACAGGCTTGCTTTGACCGTCCCTTCGCTCGTGTTCATGATTGTAGCGATTTCCCTGATGGGACGGTCTTCCATGTAGAAGAGCAGCACGGCGGTTCGTTCGCTGAGCGTCAAGCCATCGATGGCGCGATACAGTTCCTGGTAGTCGAAGGTGTCGTCGGAATGAGAAGCGGACGAGATGCTGTATGCCTTCTCGATGCTTAACGTGCCGGCACGAACCGAATCCTTTCGCTGATGGTCTGACAGGCAATTGCATGCAATCCTGTAAAGCCAACGCGAAAACCCGCTTTCATCCTCGAAACCTGCCGATGCCGTGTATGCCTTGAGCAAAGCCTCCTGAGCGATGTCATCTGCTTCCTGGTCGTTGCCGCTGCATGCTGCCAAAAGGAATCGACGTAAGCCTGATAGTTCCTTGCGGACGAGAAAGGTGAATTGTTCGCGGTTCATTGATGCTTTTGCACAAAGGCGCGCTTCTTAATGCGCGGTTCATTGATGACTTGTTCTATTAGATAAACGTTTGAACCGGTCAAAAGGTTGCATGGAGGCTCACTTTTTCTGCAGCCAGTATTGCCGCTCCTGCTCAGGCATCTTCTCGATAGCATAGCGAAGAGCGGTTCTGGGCATCTCGTGGGCATGAAGGTTAAGGAAGTCTCGCAGCATGTCCATGCTTATTCTCTTCCCCAGTTCTCGCAGCATCCAGCCGACCGCTTTGTGCATGAGGTCGTGTGGATGGTGGAGGTGCATCTCGGCATAACGCAGGCACCAGAAAGGGTCGCCCAGCTGTGTCGTCTTCCATGTGCAGACCATACTCATGCGTTGCCGCCATAGGTTGTCCGAAAAGGCGAGGCTGTCGAGGACTTGTAACTTGTAGTCTCTGTCGCCGAGGCGTGATGGCAGGAGCAGCCAGGCACCCAGAATCTTGGGAGCAGACAGGTCGACGAGGTCCCAGTTGTTTGCCCTGTCGGCATACTCGAGATACATTATTAATATGTTATCACGGGTACGAATGGCATCCTCTTCATTTATGAGACGCTTTGTCGCAAGGCTCTCGAACTTGGCAACAAGGATAAGAAGTCCGCAAAGGCGTACTTCGTGCCAGCGGTTCATCAGCAGTTCGGGCACTTCGTCCAAGGGAAAGTCCTTCCAAGCGGCTTTGACAATCTCTCTTGTTTGCGGTACTTTCAGGCCGAGGAACTCGTCGCCCTCGCCGTATTCGCCTTTGCCGGTCTTGAAGAAACGCATCAGGATTTCCCTTTGCTTCTCGTTGCGGAGCGACTCCATATAAGCGATGATGTCCTTTGCCTTCATTTTCTCTTTCTTAGCATTCGTGCCACAATCGAGCGGATTTCGTCGATATCCTTGTCTTGCTTCTTTGTCTTGCGTCTTGGCTTCTTGGGCGTATCTGTCGGGAAGGCGTCGAGCATCGACATCTGTTTCTCGTGAAGATAGGTGTCAACGCTGAAGCCTTTCTCTGCAATCTTCGTGAGCAGATACTGGCGAGCAAGGCAAGTTTGTCGCAAGTCAGGTAGTACGTTGCCCAAGCGACGAGCCGCCTGCTTATTGTTTGTCTCAACCTTTTGACTGAGCTCAATGGGAACAGAGAGGATGTCATGCAGTTGGTTCGCAAAGTAGTCTGCGCTGCGCTTCACGCGTTCAAGGAAGTCCTTGTCGTGCAAGGCGTCGAAAGACATCGACTGAATCAGTTGCCGCCACTTGTCAGCAACGGCAACAACGCGTTCGCGAAGTAGCGAGAGTGCTTGGTTGTGCTGCTGCGTGAGCGAGGCGTTGCTGTGATAGAAATACTCGTTGAAGAGGCGCATCATCGACTCTTCAAGGTAAAGGATGGAGCGAAAGTCGAAGAGTTGCAAAAGAAGGTAGCGCTCGTATTCCTGTTTGAGCAGGGGCAGTTGCTGAATGCTCCTTTCTGCCTCGCTCTCTTGATGTGCGATGTAGTTATCGACGCGCTGGTCGCTCATGACGGCTCGCGTGTCGAGAGGTTTGGCAAGCACAAGGCCTTCGAGCGTGCGGCAGCGGCTCAGGGCAACATAGACCTGTCCCGGCGCAAAACTTTGGTTGGCATCGATGATTGCGCGGTCGAAGGTGAGGCCTTGACTCTTGTGTATCGTGATGGCCCAAGCCAAACGCAAGGGCAACTGCTTGAACGTTCCCTGCACCTCCGACTCTATTTCCCTCGTCTTTTCGTTCAAGGTGTAGCGCGTGTTCTCCCACTCCAAAGGCTCCACATCGATGGCTTCCGAGTCGCCCTCACAATAGACGCTCAGTTGCCTGTCGCTTGCCTCCATCACACGTCCGATGCGTCCGTTGTAGTAACGATGCTCGCCGGTCGGGTCGTTCTTCACGAACATCACTTGCGCCCCTTCCTTTAGGACGAGTGTCTCGGCCGTGGGATAGGAGTAATCGGGGAACGTGCCCTTGATTTCCGCTTTGTATGTATAAGCAAAGCCAGGCAGTTTCTGCAGCTCCGACTCGTTGTAGTTGTTGGCGATGTTGTTGTGGGTGGTGAGGCGGATGTACGGCTGGCCATTGAACATTGAACATTGACCATTGACCATTGAACCTTGGTCATTGGACTTGGGTTGCTGAGGTTGCATCGCTCTGGTGTTGAGCTTCGCGAGCGCTTCAGCCGAGGGATGTCCGCTTCGCACCTCGCTGAGTAGGGAGATGAAGGTGTCGTCCTGCTGACGATAGATGTGGCTCAATTGGATGGTCACGTAGTCGATTTGCTGCAAGGCCTTCGAGCCGAAGAAGTATGGCGTGTCGTAGAAGGGCTTGAGTATCATTTCATCTTCGGGCGTGACGACTGGCGTGAGCTGTGCCAAGTCACCAATCATGAGCAGTTGTACCCCGCCAAAAGGTTCGCCATGCTCGCGAAACCGACGCAGCACAGCATCGATGGCGTCGAGCAAGTCCGCGCGAACCATGGAGATTTCGTCAATGATGAGCAAGTCCATCGAAGCAATAATCTTGCGCTTCTCCTTGCTGAAGTCGAACTTGCTCTCGACCTTGGCACCAGGCACATAAGGCGAGAGGGGCAGCTGGAAGAAGGAATGGATGGTGACGCCGCCTGCGTTGATGGCCGCCACGCCTGTCGGAGCGACCACGATAGGCCGCTTGCGTGAGCGCTCCATGATGGCCTTGAGGAACGTCGTCTTGCCCGTTCCCGCCTTGCCTGTCAGGAAGATGCTTCGCCCGGTATTCTCGACGAAGTCCCATGCCGTACGCAGTTCGCTGTTTCGTTCCATTTGAAATGTGCTTACGATGTCAAGCGTGTTTTAATCTTTCATTCAGCAAATGGCACAACTCGTCGGCCTTCATGCTGATGTCAACAACGGAGATAGACTCTTGGGCATTGATGAGGTGCTTGTTCATGGAACGGAAGAGGCGGCCGAGGATGCTGGCGTTCTCCATCTTTTGCAGTTCCACGACGGGCTTGTAGTTGATGGCTACGAAGTTGTTATCCCCAAGTCTCCTGACCTCGAAGGACGCGACGTCGGCAAAGCGGATGTGCCACGTTTTCATTCCTCGGTAGGAGATTCCCTCGTCGTTGATGGTCAGGTGGGGCTGGTCGAAGAGTCTTTCCTTCAGGAACGACCAGAGCAACACGATGCCGCCGCAGCCGAAGAACACGATGCTGCTCCATCCCACAACCAGATGAAACACGTTCTTGTGCATGTGGAGGACGTAGATGCCGCCAAGGACGAAGAGGATGCTTCCCAAAATCAGCAGCAGCATCCGCCAGAGAGAATGATATATCTTGATTTCTTCCATAGGCCTTTTCATTTTTTCATTCTTTCATTTTTCATTTTTTTATTCTTCCCTCAACGACGTTCCAGTCAATGATTTGCCAAAGCGCGGCGAGGTGGTCGGGCCGACGGTTCTGGTAGTCAAGGTAATAAGCATGTTCCCAGACGTCGAAGGTCAGCAGGGGCTTGAGGCCTTTCTGCACGGGATTGGCGGCATTTGGCTCTTGCGTGATGACGAGTTTGCCGTCCCTGTCTGCCGAGAGCCACACCCAGCCCGAACCGAAGAGGGTCGCTCCCTTCTTTTGGAACTCGTCCTTGAAAGCCTCGAACGAACCGAAATCTCTCTTAATAGCAGACCCTACCAAACCTCCCCTTAAAGGGGAGGCTTCCTTCCCCTTAAATTGTCCGAAGTAGAGTTCGTGGTTCA
>ONSR01000107.1 GCA_900320565.1 uncultured Prevotellaceae bacterium | reverse complement strand
GGCATTGTTGCCTTCTTCATGGAATCCACTTTCGTGGCTGTGATGTATTTCGGTTGGAAGAAAGTGTCACCAGGCTTCCATCTCGCCTCTACTTGGCTGACAGGCCTCGGTGCCACCATCTCAGCCTGGTGGATCCTTGTTGCTAATGCCTGGATGCAGTACCCTGTGGGTTGTGAATTCAATCCTGACACGATGCGCAACGAAATGGTTTCATTCTTCGAGGTTGCCCTTTCGCCATTTGCCATCTCAAAGTTCTGCCACACCGTTACCTCCGCATGGATTATCGGTGCTGTCTTCTGCGTAGGCGTCTGCTGTTGGTATCTGCTGAAGAAGCGTGAGACGAAGTTAGCTATTGAGAGTCTGAAAATCGGTGCTGCCGTCGGACTCGTAGCTTCTCTGCTTGCTGCAGCAACTGGTCACAAGTCGGGTATGGATGTCGCAGAGGTGCAACCCATGAAACTCGCCGCTATGGAGGCACTTTACAATGGTGGTGTGGATCAAGGACTGACGGCTGTAGCACTCGTGAATCCCTTTGCCCAGCCCGACTATGCCAACGGAGAGTCTGCGCCACTGAAGATAGAGATGCCCTATGCCCTTTCGATGATGGCGACCAACGACCCTCATGGCTTTGTACCTGGCGTGAATGACATCCTGAATGGCTATACGACACCTGACGGCCATGTAGAACCTTCTGCCGACGAAAAGATCGCAATGGGCAAGAAGGCCATAGCCGCCCTTGCAGCCTATCGCAAAGCGAAAAAAGACGGAGACGAAAAGACAGCAGCCACCGAACTGGTGACGCTGAAGGACAATATGAAATATTTCGGTTATGGCTATATCCGCGACAAGTCGGAGCTTGTGCCATTCATCCCCATCAATTTCTGGGCTTTCCGCATCATGGTCGGTATGGGATGTCTGTTTATTCTCTTCTTTGCTGTCATCCTGGCCGTCGCCTATCAGTTCCCCAAAGGACTACTTGGGAAGTACGACATCACAGCTCTACCCGCATGGCACTATTGGCTCGCCATCGCCCTCATCCCACTGGCTTACATTGCCTCGGAGAGTGGATGGCTTGTGGCTGAGTTCGGTCGCCAGCCTTGGACCATCCAAGACATGCTTCCCACGTGGGCAGCCGTCAGCGATCTGCATTCGTCGAGTGTGATGATAACATTCTTCCTCTTCCTCATTCTTTTCACCACGATACTGGCTGTCGAGATCAACATCTTACTGAAGCAGATCAAGAAGGGACCGGAATACGAGAATTAAAAGTAACAAGATCAAAGTAAAAGAGAAAAAGCTATGACATACGATTTCTTACAGCATTACTGGTGCTTTATCGTCGCACTACTTGGGGCTCTGCTCGTCTTCCTGCTTTTCGTACA
The DNA here is from genome assembly GCA_900320565.1 of uncultured Prevotellaceae bacterium. GTDB lineage: Bacteria > Bacteroidota > Bacteroidia > Bacteroidales > Bacteroidaceae > Physcousia. The sequence continues at coordinate 1,214 of ONSR01000107.1, read as the reverse complement.
AGGGGCGAACTCTGTAGCCCGTAGTCTTGGCTATACTGAGGAAGGTCGCCGTCTGGTCTATAACTCCACAGGCCGAAAGTGGGAATTTACCTTCACCACACTCGTCACCTTTGGCGGTGCTTTCTTTGCCTCCTATCCTCTGTTCTATTCAACCAGTTTCGGAGGTGCTTATTGGCTCTGGATGATTATCCTCTTCACATTTGTGCTACAGGCTGTCAGCTACGAGTTTCAGAACAAGATCGGCAACATACTAGGTCCCAAGACCTTCCAGTTCTTCCTCACGCTCAATGGCATCGTCGGTCCCTTGCTCCTTGGCGGAGCCGTAGCCACATTCTTCGAGGGGTCGAACTTCATCATCGAGAAAGACAACCTGGTGGACCCGAATGCCATCACCCCCATCATCTCCCGTTGGGCCAACGCCTCCCATGGCCTTGATGCCCTACTGAATCCCTGGGTTCTCATCTTCGGCTTTGCCGTTGTCTTCCTCGCCCGTGTTCTCGGCATTCTCTATGTCATCAACAATGTCAACGACGAGGACATACGCTCACGCGGCTCTGTACGTCTCGTTGGTGCTGCCATTCCCTTTGTTCTCCTTTTCGTGGCCTATCTTGTCCACCTGCTTCTGAAGGACGGCTTCGCCTACAATGACAATGGCATTATCTACATGGAGCCCTACAAGTATCTGACGAACCTACTCGACATGTGGTATCTGCTGGTAATATTAATTATAGGTGTGGTGCTGGTGCTCTTTGGCATCGGCAAGACGATAGTCTCCAAGAACTACATTGGAGGCATCTGGCCTGCCGGCATAGGTACCGTATTGACGGTGCTTGCTTTGCTTCTGTGTTCAGCATGGAACCACACAGCCTATTATCCGTCAACAGCCGACCTGCAGTCATCACTGACAATGGCTAATTCCTGCTCGAGTGAGTTCACGCTGCGCACGATGTTCTATGTATCCCTGCTCGTACCTTTCGTACTGGCCTACATCATCTATGCCTGGCGCGCCATCGATGCCAAGAAACTCGATAAGGAAGAAATCAGGAACGACCACGCCTATTAAGCTGTTTTTCAACCCTCCAAACGACAGATTTTCTGGCTATTAGCCCAGTCTGTCGTTTTTTCATTTACGTGTCGCTACAACTTAAAACAAAAAGGATAAAAAAGTTTGGAATGAACCAATAATCGTCTTACCTTTGCAATGTCAAAAGTCA
>ONSR01000003.1 GCA_900320565.1 uncultured Prevotellaceae bacterium | reverse complement strand
ACGAACCGAAATCTCTCTTAATAGCAGACCCTACCAAACCTCCCCTTAAAGGGGAGGCTTCCTTCCCCTTAAATTGTCCGAAGTAGAGTTCGTGGTTCAAGATTTGTCCCGCATTGTTGAGGATGCCACCACTTGCCTTGCAGACAATCTCCTCGAGGCTCGCTTCCTCGAATCCGCTGCCAGGCAGAAGTGCGTTGAGGTTATTGACGTAGGCAGCAAGATGCTTGCCGTGGTGGAAACCAATCGTGTCCTTACTGATGACTGGCTGCAGGGCATCTGCCTCGTAGGGCAATGCCATCAAACTAAACTTTCCCATACCTTATTATATTTATATAGTTTTGCGTCTGCAAAGATACGAAAAAGTTCAGAGTTATGAGTCCATAGTCCATAGTTTTTTCTCACGAAATGTTAAAAGATGCAACAAATCGAAAGATTTCTTGTAAAACGTTTGGTTTATAACGTAAACTAATTTACATTTGCAGCGTCGAACGTTATGAAACACATCGAAACACTTTAATAATAACCACTTAACAAAGGAAACTATGGAAGAAAACATGGAGCTGACTGCTGAGCGCAGTCTTGAGATTATCACCGAACAGCTTGAAAAGAGTCGCCGAGCCGTGTCGAAGGATACGGGGCAGTGGCTTTTCGTGTCGGGTTTGACGACGATGATAACGGCCGTCGTCGTGGCATGTGCCAACTATCTTACTTGGACACCTCTTTTTCATTTGCTTTGGTTCGCCTTGCCTGTCGTTATCTGGCTGGTGATGAAGCGCATCAACAGAAACCGTGTGCCTGTCCCTGAGAGCTTTGTAGGCACGTTGGTCAGGAAGACTTGGTACACCACCTTGGCCTTTGCCCTTGTTTATGTCGTTATTGCTACCGTATGGAATATCGTTTTGCAACACTATGAGAGTCCCGAAGTCTTTCTTCATGCTGGGATGCACATAACGCCTACTATCCTCACCTTGCTGGCTGTTGCGGTCAGCATGACAGGCCTGATCCTGAAGAAAAGCGCGTTGGTATGGTTCGGATTGCTGTCCTTCGTGATATTACGTTTCGGCTTATTCTCGGTTATAATAAGTCGTGTCTTGCCACCTACGGCGTTGACCAAGTTGAGTCTCGTCCGGCCTTGCGAGCTTATATTCCTCTTTGCTCTTGTCGGCTTGATGCTCCCAGGCTTGATGCTTATAAGGAGAAAGTGATATGAACTTCCAACCATTAGACCCGTTATTGCACGCTGAGTTGCGACTCGCGGTGATGTCTTTGCTCATCGCCGACGAGGAGGCCGAGTTCCCTTATATCAAGGAGCAGACGGGAGCGACTGCAGGCAACCTGAGTGTTCAAATAGATAAACTGTCTTCGGCGGGTTACATCAAGGTGAAGAAGACGTTCAAGGGGAAGCGACCTTGCACGATTTGTCGCATCACGGCAAAGGGTCAGAAGGCTTTCACAGCTTATGTCGAGGCCCTGAAAGGTTACCTTGAAATAAAAAACAAGTTAATTTTCTCAAGAGCCATGAAGCGAACTGTCATTTTCCCAATTATAGCGATTGTCCTGCTAGCAGTCTGGTGTGGGCCTTATCTGTTGCTACTTTTGCTTGTGATCCCCATCGCTTATTTCTTCATAGATCGGCTTGAAAAGGCTGCTCCAAAGCGGGTTACATACGCCAATGTCGAGGAAGTTGAAGCGAAGTATGGCGAGCCGGAAGATGTTGTGGTGCTTGATGCAACGAAGGCAAATGAACTTCAGGGCGTGATTCTCTTCTATCCGGCTCAAGATAAGATGATTGTGGTGGGCGAGGAGATGAGGCTGAGCGACTTGGAGGGCGTGATGTCGAAGAACATGGCGACGCCCTATACAATAGATGAATATGCTGTGGTTATCGCGACGAAAGACCCGCTTCATCCCACCATCCAGCTTCGTGTGGGCTATGATGGAGGCTTGGCTGGCGAGATTGCTGCGGAGATAGACAAGCATATCTTGAAGCCCGCATAATTATAGGTTTTCCGAAGACCTTAGGTTTGTCGCCAAACATAACATGGTTAAATTGTAATTTTAACGTGTTAAGTTAATCATTTTAACGTGTTAAGTTGATCGTTTTAACGTGTTAAGTTTGCAAAGTCAGTGTGCCTGGTTTTCAAACTAACCAAGAGTCATTTGTTGCTTTGATGTTTTCTTTTGAAAATATCAAAGTAGAAAATTGGTAAACACGAAATTTTGTTGTAAATTTGCACGCAAATTAAAAACGACCTCAAAATGATTACTTTTTTCAAGACTCCCCAGCTAAGTATTATCGCAACCGAAAGCAAAAAGGCTCTCACGAAAGCCGAAGTCGAGAAACTCTGCTGGCTGTATGGTGAAGCGAATACTGAAAAGGAAGAAAACTTGCAAGGTTATTTCATTGGACCTCGCCGCGAAATGATTACGCCGTGGAGCACTAACGCGGTGGAAATCACGCAGAACATGGCCATCGAAGGCATTTCGAGAATAGAGGAATACTACCCCGTAAAGGACGAGAATGCTGACTACGACCCCATGCTTCAAAGGCTTTATCACGGCTTGAATCAGGACATCTTCACCATCAACAAGAAGCCCGAGCCCATCCTCAGCATTGACAATCTGGAGGAATACAACGAGCAGGAAGGCCTCGCGCTGTCCCCCGAAGAGATAGAATACCTGCATCAAGTGGAAGGTCAACTCGGCAGGAAACTAACTGACAGCGAGGTCTTTGGCTTCGCTCAAATCAATAGTGAGCATTGCCGACACAAGATATTTGGCGGAACCTTTATCATCGATGGCGAAGAAAAAGAGTCGTCTCTCTTCCAGATGATAAAGAAAACGACCCACGAGAACCCCCATCACATCATTTCTGCCTATAAGGATAATGTGGCGTTTGCTGAAGGACCGGTTGTCGAGCAGTTCGCTCCGAAGGATCACAGCACGAGTGATTACTTCGAAGTGCGTGACATAGAAAGCGTTATCAGCCTCAAAGCCGAGACGCACAACTTCCCGACTACGGTCGAGCCCTTCAATGGAGCTTCAACCGGAACTGGTGGCGAGATTCGCGACCGTATGGGTGGTGGCGTAGGTTCATGGCCCATCGCAGGTACTGCGGTGTATATGACGAGCTATCCCAGAACGGAGGAAGAGCGCGAATGGGAGCAGATCTTGCCTGTCAGGAAGTGGCTCTACCAGACTCCTGAGCAGATTCTCATCAAGGCTTCGAATGGTGCTTCCGACTTCGGAAACAAGTTCGGACAGCCCCTTATCTGCGGATCTGTCCTCACTTTCGAGCATCAGGAAGGTCAGGAACAATATGCCTACGACAAAGTCATCATGCTGGCTGGAGGCGTAGGTTATGGCACGAAGCGCGATTGCCTGAAGAAAAAACCTCAGAAAGGCAATAAGATTGTGGTCGTGGGCGGTGATAACTATCGCATCGGACTTGGTGGCGGCAGCGTTTCCAGCGTGGAGACTGGTCGCTATTCGAGTGGTATCGAGCTTAACGCAGTACAGCGTGCTAACCCAGAGATGCAGAAGCGTGCCAACAATCTGGTGCGTGCGCTTTGCGAAGAGGAAGTGAATCCCGTTGTCAGCATCCATGATCATGGAAGCGCAGGACACGTCAACTGCCTCTCCGAGCTTGTAGAAGAGTGTGGCGGACTCATTGATATGACGAAACTTCCTATTGGCGACCCAACACTTTCGGCTAAGGAAATCATCGCCAACGAAAGCCAAGAACGCATGGGACTCCTCATCGACGAGAAGCACATCGAGCATGTCCGCAAGATTGCAGAAAGGGAGCGCGCTCCGCTTTATGTAGTCGGAGAGACGACAGGAGATGCCCATTTCGCCTTCCAACAAGGGGATGGGAAGCGACCTTTCGACCTCGATGTGGCTCAGATGTTTGGTCATAGTCCTAAGACTGTCATGCGAGATAAGACGGTGGAACGTGCTTACGAGAATGTTTCTTACGACCAAAAGGACCTCAGCGGAAAGGTTGCTCGAGTGCTTCAACTTGAAGCTGTGGCTTGTAAGGACTGGCTGACCAACAAGGTTGACCGTTCTGTGACGGGCAAGGTGGCACGCCAACAATGTCAGGGCGAACTGCAGTTGCCGCTCTCGGACTGTGGCGTGGTTGCCCTCGACTATCGTGGCGAGAAAGGTATTGCCACGGCTCTTGGCCACGCACCACAAGCCGCTCTTGCCAATCCGGCTGCAGGAAGTGTCCTTTCTGTTGCAGAATCTCTGACAAATATCCTTTGGGCTCCGCTCGAAGAAGGATTGGATAGCGTCAGTCTTAGCGCGAATTGGATGTGGCCTTGTCGTGCTCAGGAAGGCGAGGATGCACGTCTGTATCAGGCAGTTGAAGCGTTGAGCGACTTCTGCTGCGCTCTTCAAATCAATGTTCCGACGGGCAAGGACAGCCTCTCTATGACACAGAAATATCCTGATGGAACTAAGATAATCAGCCCAGGAACAGTTATCGTTTCGAGTGGCGGTCAGGTAAGCGACATCAAGAAGGTCGTTTCGCCCGTTTTGCAGAAATGTCCCTCTACATTATATCATATAGACTTCTCGTTCGATGAACTGCGTTTGGGTGGTTCTGCATTTGCCCAAAGCATGGGGAAGGTCGGCTCAGATGTGCCAACGGTACGTGATCCGGAGTACTTCCGCGATGCCTTCAATGCCGTTCAGGACCTGATAAAGAAGGGGCTTATTCTTGCCGGTCACGACATCTCGGCAGGCGGTCTCATCACTTGTCTGCTGGAAATGTGCTTCGCAAATACAGAAGGCGGACTTGAGATAAACCTCGACAAGATGAAGTGCGACGACCTAGTGAAACTCCTTTTTGCAGAGAACCCGGGCATCGTCATACAGGTTGCCGACAAGAATCGCACGGAGGTCAAGAAGTTCCTTGAGGATGCGGGAGTCGGTTATGTTAACATCGGCCGTCCTTGCGAAGAGCGTCACATCCTCATGGAAAAGGCTGGAGCACAATATCAGTTTGGCATCGATTATCTTCGTGATGTTTGGTATGCAAGCAGTTATCTGCTCGACCGCAAGCAAAGCTTCAATGGTAAGGCGAAAGAACGCTATGAAAACTATCGCAAGCAGCCACTCGAATGGAACTTCCTGCCAAGCTTCACAGGCAAACTCAGCCAGTATGGTTTGAACCCGGACCGTAGGGAAAAGAGTGGCGTAAAAGCAGCTATCATCCGCGAGAAAGGCACAAATGGCGAGAGGGAAATGGCCTACATGCTCTACTTGGCAGGCTTCGACGTCAAAGATGTCATGATGACCGACCTCATTTCGGGCAGGGAAACGCTCAGCGACATCAACTTCATCGTCTTCTGTGGCGGCTTCTCCAACAGTGATGTGCTTGGTTCGGCAAAGGGTTGGGCAGGTGCTTTCCTCTACAATCCCAAGGCAAAAGAGGCACTGGACCGTTTCTACAGCCGTCCTGACACACTCTCCCTTGGCGTCTGCAACGGGTGTCAATTGATGGTGGAACTGGGGTTAATTCATAATTCACAATTCACAATTCATAATGAAGGCAGCTCAGAAACAATTATGAATTATGAATTAAGAATTAAGAATTCTGCAAGGATGCTCCACAACGACAGCCACAAATTCGAGTCGGGCTTCGTGGGGCTTACTGTCCAGACCAATCGCAGCGTGTTGATGGGCAGCCTGAGCGGCAGCAGGTTGGGCATTTGGGTTGCTCATGGCGAAGGTAAGTTCAGCCTGCCAGGCAAGGAGGATGACTACAATATCGTGCTCAAGTACAGCTACGACGGCTATCCCGCCAACCCGAACGGCAGCGACTTCTCGGCCGCAGGTATCGCTTCGGCAGACGGCAGACACTTGGCCATGATGCCTCACCTCGAGCGTGCTTTCTTCCCTTGGCAATGCGGATATTATCCTGCAGGACGCCAGGATGAGGTGACACCTTGGATAGAAGCGTTCGTGAATGCAAGGAAATGGGTTGAGACAAAGTTAGGATAATGTTCGAACTCTTCAAGACATTCTTCCAGATAGGACTCTTCACGATTGGTGGCGGCTATGCCATGATTCCGCTCATCGAGCAGAAGGTTGTGGACGAGAAACATTGGGTGGGGCACGACGAGTTGCTTGACCTGATTGCCGTTGCGCAGTCGTGTCCGGGCATTTTTGCCGTGAACATCAGCATCTTCATCGGCAACAAGCGACTGGGCAACAAGGGAGCTTTCGTAAGTGCTCTCGGCACCTGTCTGCCTTCGTTCCTTTGTATCTTGCTGATAGCCCTTGTCTTCCAGCAATTTAGGGAGAATGTCTATGTCGAGCACTTCTTTCACGGCATCCGTCCTGCCGTAGTGGCTCTCATCGCTTTGCCTGTCTTTCGCATGGCAAAGAGCGCTAAAATCAATCGTTACAACGTGTGGATTCCAATCGTGGCGGCTTTCCTGATATGGATTTTGGGCGTAAGTCCCATCTTCGTCGTCTTGGCAGCAGGCGTTTCGGGCTATGTTTACGGTAAGTATTTGAAAGACGATTTTAACTCATAAATAACAATGATAACGCTCCTATTACAGCTTTTCTGGACCTTTTTCCTTATCGGTCTTTTCGGTTTTGGCGGGGGTTATGCCATGATTTCTATGATTCAGGGCGAGGTCGTGGGACATTATCATTGGATGACTATGGGGCAGTTCACGGACATTGTTGCTGTCAGCCAAAGCACTCCGGGACCTATCGGCATCAACTCTGCCACGTATGTCGGCTATACGGCACTCGTCAACGCGGGCTATTCACCTGCATGGGGAATATTTGGAAGCTTTATTGCCACGTTTGCGGTGGTGCTTCCGAGCTTCGTCCTGATGTTGCTCATCAGCAAATTTCTCATGAAATACAGGAATCATCCCTCAGTCGAGAATGTCTTCAGCGCCTTGCGTCCAGCCGTTGTCGGCCTGTTGTTGTCAGCCGCTTTGCTCTTGATGAACGCCGAGAACTTCAGTTCGATGAGTGAAAATCCATGGCGTTTCTGTCTCAGCATCTTCCTTTTCTGCTTCGCTTTTATTGCCCAGAAAGTCTATCGTCTCGGCCCAATCCTCATCATTCTGCTTTGCGGATTTGCCGGCATCATACTGGGACTTTAGTCACCAATCTGCCCATTTTTCTTTCTTTTTGCTATTTCGGTTTTGAATACAAAACTGAGTGAATTTGCGTAAATTATGGAGACTTTATTGGCTCGAAAGGTCAAGTTGTACGACTTCTCTAGAGTAGTTGACAAACTTCACACGTGAAGTTTTCCAACTCGACACGTCGATTTTGGTAATTTAACGTGTCTTGATGACCCCCAAAATAAGGTAAAATGGCCCGTTTTACATGCAAAATCGAGCGTTTTGACTGTCTTCTCCAGAACTCCTAAAATGTAACTTCAACAAAGCCAAGTAGTTACAAAAACCAACAAAATTCTAGAAACTGTGTACCTAGGTACAGGCCCTGAATTTCGATGCCGTTTTTGGACGGTTTTGGAAATGCAGAGTGTAAGCAAATTATGCCAGTTTGCTTACATTCTGTCAAGTTGAGGCAGATTTATTGAGAACTGCCCCAATTGTGAATTGTGTATTTCGAATTGGGAATTACTCTTCGAGTGCCTTGAAGAGTTCCTCAATCGCAGGCTCTGGAGCGCCGTGTTTGTCGAGCAGAGTTACGAACTTGCTGCCGATAATGGCTCCAGCTGCGTTGGCTTGAGCGCTCTGCAAAGTCTGTCGGTTACTAATGCCGAAACCGATCATGCGAGGGTGCTTGAGGCCCATCTTGTCGATTCGCGAGAAGTAAGCCTGCTTGGCCTCGTCGAACTCTTTCTGTGCTCCGGTTGTGGCCGCGGAACTGACCATATAGATGAAACCATCTGTGTTCTCGTCGATGAAGCGTATCCTCTCGTCGCTCGTCTCAGGCGTGATGAGCATGATTACCCTGATATCATACTTATCGGCAATGGGTTTGACCTCGTCCATGTAGTCCTTGAAGGGCAGGTCCGGAATGATGACGCCGTCGATTTCTACTTCCTTGCAGCGTCGGAAGAAAGCCTCGTAACCCATGTGATAAATGGGATTCATGTAGCCCATCAGTATGAGGGGCAGCTGGACGCCTTGTTTCCTGAGTGGTTCCAACTGCGAAAAGAGCTTCTGGAGGCTCATTCCGTTTCGCAACGCCTTAGTGGCTGCGTCCTGAATAACTGGGCCGTCGGCCATCGGATCACTGAAGGGAATGCCCACTTCGATGAAGTCTATGCCCTTCTGTTCCAGCGTCTTAATGATGTCGCAGGTGCTTTCGAGGGTCGGATGACCAGCACAAAAATAGAGCGAGAGCAAGCCTTTGCTCTTCTCTTGAAATATCTTGTTAATTCTGTTCATAAGTCTGAATGCCTTTTATGAAAGTTTTTATCTTTTCTGTATCCTTGATGCCTGGCTCGATCTCGAAGCGCGAATTGATGTCGAAGCCGAGGCATTTGGGGTGATGAAACGTGTTGAGTCGCTCAATATCTTCAGGTCCGATGCCTCCTGAAAGCAGGAAGGGTAGGGCGTTTCGGTAGTCGCGGAGGATGTCCCAGTTAAATTGTTTGCCGCTTCCGCCAAAGTTTGTGCACTTTGTATCAAAGAGAAGCAGATCGACGAAGCCTTCGTATTGACCAGCAAGAGCGAGGTCCGCTTCCGAACTTATGCAGATAGCTTTGATGACTTTGCAGCCCGTCTTTTCTCGAACTGCTTGGCAGAACTCAGCACTTTCGCTGCCATGAAGCTGAATGTAACTGAACTCGAAGGCCTCCATCTGCTTCTGAATCTCGTCAAGAGACTGGTTAACGAAGACGCCAATACGTTCGCATTGAGGTAGATAGGCAGGCACTTCGCTCACATATCGCGGCGAGCGCTCCCAACAAATGAAGCCCATCATGTCGATGCCCAAACGTTCTACTTTCCGAATATTCTCGGCATCTCGCATTCCACAAACCTTTATCATCATAATCGCGAAATGAAGTTCTTTAATGTTTCCCCTGGGTTGTCGGTCTTCATGAAAGTCTCTCCGATGAGGAAACCTCTGTAACCTGCCTCTCGCAGCAAGCGGATGGTGTCCGGATTGCTGATGCCGCTCTCGCTGACAAGCACTTTGTCTTGAGGAAGTTGGCTCGCCAAGCGGAACGAGTTCTGCACGTCCGTGACGAAAGTTCCCAGGTTGCGATTGTTCACGCCAAGTGCATCGACGTCGCTGTCGGCGTAGTCCAACTCGTGCTCTGAATGCAGTTCCAGCAGGACTTCGAGCGCCAACTCATGGGCGATGGAAGTAAGTGAGCGGACTTCCTGCTTGCTGAGGTCGGCGGCGATGAGCAGAACGGCGTCGGCTCCGACGTGTCGCGCTTGGAAGAGCTGGTATTCGTCTATGATGAAGTCCTTGCGGAGGATGGGAATCGAGACGAGCGGTCGGGCCTTTCTTATGAAGTCGAGCGAGCCGCCAAAATACATCTCGTCGGTCAGGATGCTGAGGGCTGCGGCACCGTTTTGCTCGTAAGAAAGCGGAATTATCTCAGGCTTGCCATCCTCTTTAATCCATCCCTTCGACGGACTCTTGCGCTTGAATTCGGCGATGATGCCAAAGTCGTTCACTGTCAAAGCCTGACTCAAACTGCGCTTCGATACGCCTTCTGCCATCATTCGCTCAACTTCGGAATAGAGTTTCCTTGCTGGCGTCTGCTCCTTTTGCTCGGCCACTTCGATGCGCTTGTGCGCCACGATTTCTTCTAAGATGTCTTTCATTGCTTCAATTGTCGTTATCACGTTATGACGTTATCTCGTTATAACGAGGATTTCCTTAGCTGTTTATCTCGATGAACGCTTTGAGGCATTGCAGGGCTTTGCCGCTTTCGATGCTCTCGCGGGCCATTGCAACGGTGTCCGAGATGGGCAGGTTCGGGTTCATCAGGCTGATGCCACAAGCGGCATTGGCAATGACGACCTCCGTTTGGGCACGCGTTGCCTTGTTCTCCAGCACATCGTCGAAGATGCGCTTGGCCTGCTCAGCAGTCGTTCCGCCGAATATCTCCTCGGGCTTCACGTAGGCAAGTCCCATTTCGAGGGGTGTATAGACCTTCTCGAAGTGACGTGTCACGAACTTGAAACCGCTGGTGAGCGAGATTTCGTCGTAGCCATCGTAGCTCGAGATGACACCAAAGTTGTCGCCAATGCGCTGGTGCATGCTGGAGTAGAGACGCAGCTGGGTGGGCGTCGCGGTGCCATGGAGCGAGTTCTTTGGCGTGCAAGGATTGATGAAGGGGCCAAGCAAGTTGAAGCACGTCGGCACGCTCAACGCCTTGCGAACAGGGCCGACAAACTTCATGCCCGTGGCAAAGAGGGGCGCGTGCAGGTAGCAGATGCCGGCTTTCTCAATGGAGCGACGGAGTACATCCTCGTTGTCGGAGAACTTCACGCCGTGTGCCATCAGAACATTACTTGCGCCGCTCACGCTCGTGCTTGCGCCGTTGCCGTGCTTTGAGACCTTGAATCCCGCTCCGGCAACCACAAAGCAAGCGCAAGTACTGATGTTGAAAGTGTTCTTTCCGTCGCCTCCTGTGCCCACGATGTCCAGCATGTCGAAGTCGTCGAGGTTAACGTGCTTGCCCGTTTCGAGCAGTCCGTCGCGGAAACCAAGCATTTCATCCACCGTAGCACCGCGTGTCTGCATAGCCATCAGCAAAGCGGCAATCTGCTCGGCAGGGTAGGCTTGGCGGGTGATGTTCACCAATATGTTGTGTGTGTCTTGCCGCGATAGTGTCTCGCCAGCAATGAGTCGTTGCAAATACTGCTTCATATCATTGAACATTGAATATTGAACATTGAACAATTTTTGTTCCCCCTAAAGGGGGTTAGGGGGTCTCTAACCAGTTCTTTATTATCGTCTTTCCGCCTGGCGTAAGCACGCTTTCGGGGTGATACTGAATGCCGCGGATGTCGTACTCGCGGTGTCTGAGGGACATGATGAAGCCCTCTTCGCTCACGCTTGTCACTTCGAGGCAATCGGGGAAGCCTTTCGTATCGACCACCCACGAGTGGTAGCGGCCCACTTCGAACGTCTTGCCCAAGCCCTCGAACAGATAGTCGTCGGCCGTTATGGTGACGGGCGTTGCTACGCCATGATAGACGTCGCTGAGGTTTGTCAATGTGCCGCCGAACACTTCGCCAATAGCCTGATGGCCGAGGCACACGCCGAGGATGGGTTTTCGACCTGCGTAGGTCTTTATGACGTCGAGGAGCAGTCCCGCTTCACTCGGGATGCCCGGGCCTGGGGAAAGAATGATTTTGTCGAATGCCTCGAGCTGCGACATCTCGAACTGGTCGTTGCGATAGACCGTCACCTCAGCCCCGAGTTCCTTTACCAAGTGGCTCAGGTTGTAGGTGAACGAGTCGTAGTTGTCTATGATTACTATCTTTTTCATAATTTTCCTGCTATTTCGATGGCTCGGCGAAGTGCCCCAAGCTTATTGTTAACCTCTTGAAGTTCGTACTCCACGTTGCTTTTGGCAACGATGCCACCACCTGCTTGGAACCAAAGCTCGTTGTTGCGGCTGACGAAGGTGCGTATCGTGATGGCTTGGTTGAGATTGCCCTCGAAACCAATAAACCCGATGCAGCCGCCGTAGGCACCGCGATTGTGAGGCTCGTACTCAGAGATGAGTTGCATGGCCCGCACTTTGGGAGCGCCCGACAGCGTGCCTGCGGGGAACGTGTCAATAAATGTCTTGATGGGGTCAGCCTCGTTGTCGAGCTCTCCGCTGACGCGGCTGACGAGATGGATGACGTGGCTGTAGAACTGCATGTCCTTGTAGAAATCGACCTTCACATTGTGGCAGTTGTGCGAGAGGTCGTTGCGTGCAAGGTCAACCAGCATGACGTGCTCGGCATTTTCCTTCGGGTCGTTGCGCAGGTACTCAGCATTCTGTCGGTCTGTTTCGCTGTTGCCGGTGCGCTTCGTGGTGCCTGCAATCGGGTCGATGTAAGCGTGACGGTTCTCGATGCGGCAGTGTGTCTCGGGCGACGAGCCAAAGATGCGGAAGCCGCCGAAGTCGAAGTAGAAGAGATACGGGCTGGGGTTAATGCTTCGCAAGGCACGATAAAGCTTGAAGTCATCGCCTTCGTAGCGCTGCTTGAAACGGCGAGAGAGGACGATTTGGAACACGTCGCCGCGCAGGCAATGCTGTATGCCGCGACGGATGTTCTCGCGGTGCTCGTCGTCGGTCAGCGTGCTTGTACATTCGCCCACGGGCCGGAAGTCGAACGCCTGATAGTTGCGGCTGGCGAGGTCGCGCTCCAGTTGGTCGAGGTCGTCCTGTTCCCCATCGGCAAGCAGCTCGATAAGCGTGAGTTCATTACGGAAGTGATCGAACACCACTACATCTTTATATAATATATAGAGCATGTCGGGCGCGTCGTTTTCCTCTTGCGTCTCGTCCTTGACGGCAATGTTCTCGAAGTAGCGGACCGCGTTGAACGTCGTGTAGCCATACAGTCCGCAGTAGCTCACGTCGTTGCCCTCGATGCTGAAGCTGCTGAGGAATTCGCTGATGAGGCGTGCGGTGTCATAGTCCTTGCCGATAGTGTGCTTCTCGGTTGTGCCGTCGGGAAAACGGCAGAAACCTATGCTGTGCTCGATGCTGACACTTGCGATGGGGTGTAGTGCAATGAACGATTTCGCGTTCTCTCCGCCGTGATAGTCGCTACTCTCCATGAGTGCGCTTTGCGGATAAGCGTCGCGCACCTTCAGGTAAGCGCTGACGGGTGTAATGAGGTCGCCAAGGACCTTCTTGCTTGCCGTGTGGAAGCGGAACTTATATGCGCTCATAATCAATTTCGTCTTTATGGTTAAGATAGGTTGCGAGGTCTTTGTCGCCGCGACCACTAACGGTAAGCACGACCACATCTTCTGGTTTGAACTTCATCTTAGAGAGTAGCGCGAGGGCGTGGCTGCTTTCGAGGGCGGGGATGATGCCTTCGAGTCGGGTGAGCTCGAAGGCGGCTGCGAGTGCTTCGTCGTCGTTGACTGCGAGGACCTTCGCCCTACCTGTCTCGAAGAGGTTGCAGTGCATGGGACCTGTACCAGGATAGTCCAGGCCGGCGCTGATGCTGTAAGGCTCGATGATTTGGCCATCGTCGGTCTGCATCACCTTGATGCGACTGCCGTGCAGAATGCCGACAGTGCCGATGTTCAGCGACGCCGCAGTCATCTCCGTCTCCATGCCTTTGCCGCCAGCTTCGCCGAGAACAATCTTCACACGCTCGTCGTCGAGGTAGTGATAGATAGTACCTGCAGCATTACTTCCGCCGCCAACGCAGGCGATGAGGTAGTCCGGCCAATCACGGCCAACCTTTTCCTGAAGCTGGAAGCGTATCTCCTTGCTGATGACGCTCTGCAGCTTGGCAACCATTTCGGGGTAGGGATGCGGCCCGACTGTACTGCCTATTATATAAAAGGTATCGCTCGGATGGCAGCACCAGTCGCGTATCGCCTCGTTTGTTGCGTCTTTGAGTGTCTTGTTGCCGCTCTCTACGGGAAAGACTTCAGCACCCAGCATCTTCATTCGCTCCACATTAATGTGTTGACGCTGAACGTCTAAAGCACCCATATAAACGCGGCAAGGCATTCCCATCAAGGCACAGACCGTAGCCGTTGCGACACCGTGCTGGCCGGCTCCCGTCTCGGCAATGATGCGCTTCTTGCCCATACGTTGGGCCAAGAGAATTTGTCCGATTGCATTGTTTATCTTGTGAGCGCCTGTATGATTCAGGTCCTCGCGCTTCAGATAGAGCTGGCAGCCGTACTTCTCGCTCATGCGTTTCGCATAATAGAGTGGGCTCGGACGACCTACATAGTCGCGCAAGAGACTGTAGTATTCCTGCAGAAACTCCTCACTGTCAATGATTTGCTGGTACTGCTCGCGCAAAGCCTCGAGCGTCCCATAGAGAATCTCAGGCACGTATGCCCCACCGAACTCTCCGTAAAAGCCTTTCTTGTCAACGTGATAGCTCATATACATTATTATATTTATAGTTTGATATTATATACAGAAAAGAGGCCCGTCGCTATCGACGAGCCTCTTTCTTATGTTTTTGACAATATACAACGGCTTCGTGCTTCGCGACTAAACTAATCTCGAATCACGCCACCACCAATTGTTAATTGTCATCATATTTGTACTTTTTTCTGTTTGTTGATGCAAAATTACGTATTTATTTCTTTTTGCCAAACATTTTCCTCATTTTTTTTCAAGGAAATTATCATTTCTGTCATTTTAGTTAGGAAAATAGACAAGAAAAGTGGAACGGCCCTTTAATCCGTGAAATCCGTGTAATCCGTTGTTGCTTATTTTGTCTCGCCCTGTAAATGACGAATTTGCTAAATCGTAAATAGTAAATCGTCAAATCGTAAATTACTTAGTCCTTCAGGTAATAGACGACGGTTGTGACGACGCGGACATTCTTGAGCCACGGCGTGTTCTGGTCGCGGCTCTCGATGCTGAACTGGCCTTGGTCGGCAGTACGAATCTTGCCGAGCTTGCTGTTGGAGTCTTCTGCAAAGCGTTCCGCTGTCTTGCGAGCGTTCTTTGTGGCTTCGGCAATCATCTCAGGCTTAATCTCGTTGAGACCCGTGAACTCGTAGCTCACGTTCCCATCGTCATCGTATTCATTGCCGATGATGGTGACGCCTTGGCGCATTAGGTCGGCCTGTTTGTTGACAAGCTTGCGCACGAGGTCCACGTTCTTGCTCACGACGGTCACCACGCAGTTTGCTTTGTAGCGATAGCGAACCGTCTCGCTGCTGTAGCTCATGTTGGCCTGCTGGTCAACCATCTGTGGCGGGGCTTGTGTGATTTCCTCGTCGTTGATGCCGTTTGCTTTCAGGAAGTCCACGATGGTGCGAGTGTCCTTCGCGATGGTTTCGTAGAGTTCAGCCGGGTCGTTGCCCAGCTCTTTGAACTTCAAAGGCCACGTCACCTTGTCGGCTTTCACCTCTTTCTCCGAGAGACCTTTAGCCGTTACGGTGCGGTCCATCTCCTTGAACTTCACGATACCTTTACTGATGGCTCCTCCTGCCAGGAAGAGACCGATGGCGAGAATTAACGCCTCGCCGACGTACTTGAACTGCATTGTCTTCATAGTATTCTCACTTTGTTCCGCTTGCAAAGTTATGACATCTTTCTGTATTTACCATCGCTCCTGCTATGATTTTATAGAAAAATAACATCTCGCCTTCCTGGCTCTCGTGGTAAGAAATGTCGCACGAAGTGCAAAAAAGTGCCAATCCATCACGAAATGATAAATCTTTTTCATTTAATGCTAACAAAAATGATAAGGAAAACCTGTAACTTTGCCCCAGAAATATGAAGAACAACACGACATGAATACAATATTTTTGCCCAGAATGATGAATCCCTTGTTCAGCAAACCTGTCGGCGCATGGCATCAGGTCGCCCTCCATGGGGCTGCAGGCCTTTTGCTCTGCCTGCTCCTCTGTCTGTCCCAGCCGCTGCATGCACAGACTTCTGCCGAGGCTGAGCAGATAGAGAATTATGCCAGCCGATACGTCGGGTGCAAGGACCCGGGCAGCCGCCTGAAGCTCGCAAACGACTTCTTCTCCTACCTTCTGGAGTCAGGCTACATCGACGAGCCTATCCGGTTCCCTGCCGGCTCGCACATCGATTCTGTCGACGTCAACGTCTTTTATTATGCAGCAGAGTTCTTATACGGCGAAGGCAGTTATCAGAAAGCCATCGACCTGCTGACCAGTGCCTCGCAGCGCACCGTGGTGGACGACGCCTCCCGCAGCGACGTCTATGGCCTGCTCGGGGCTGCCTACTTCCGCATGAGCGCATACGACAAAGCGGCCAAGGCACTCCATCACTGCTACCTCTTGGACAAGAAGTCGGGCGACTTCGACCGCCTCAGCTCCACGCTCAACAGCATCGCCAGCGTCCTCACAGCTGCAGGCAAGCCCCGCGAGGCCGAGAAGTACATCAGCGAAGCCATTGCTGCCAACAGCCTCACCGACAACCTCGCGCGGCGGGCCGTCCTCTTCGGCACCGCATCGGAGCTCTATCGCTCGCTCGACGACAAGCAGCAGGCGCTGGAATATGCCCAGAAAGCCCTCGAGACGGAACGCCTCACGGGCGACAGCGCACGCATCGGCATCCGCCTCTCGCAGCTGGCAAGCGCACAGATGAGCCTCTCCAAGGCCAGCGAGGCACGCCGTTCGCTCCAGCAGGCCATCCCCCTCCTCTACAAGGCCAGGAACTACCACTCCTGGGGCATCTGCCAGAACCAGCTGGGCGACATCCTGGAGAGTGAGGGCAAGAACCCCGAGGCGGCTCAGTGCTACCTGGAGGCCGCCATGCTCTTCCTGAAGCAGGGCGATAAATATAATGAACTGCACGCGCGCGAGGGACTCTACCGCACCACGAAAGCCTCCGCTCCCTCCCAGGCCATGCTGCACCTGGAGCGGGCTAAACTCCTGCAGGACTCCATCTATCAGACCGAGACGAGCGAGGCATTGGCAAAATACAATGCCCTATACTACAACGACATACTGCAGGAGCAGGCCGAAGCCTCCAGGCGCCAGAGCCGCCTCTTGCTCCTCTCGGTCGGCATCGGCTTTGTCGTGGCGCTCACCATCCTTGTCCTTGCCATCGTCTATACCTACCGGCGCCACCGCCACAAGGTGATGAACTATGAGCAGCAAATCAGTCAAGCCGAAGACCAGAATGCACAAATCTACCGGCAGTACCAGAACGTCGTGGCCAATGCTCTGCAAAGCTCCGGCACGCTCACCGATGACGACCGCGAGTTTCTGGAGCAACTGGGTGGCGTGATATACCTCTTGACCGAGAAGGGCGTGACCGACGTCGACACCATAGCCTCGCACATGCACATCAATACTGTCACCCTGCGACGCCGCCTCTCACAGATGCTCGACGTTACACCCAAGAAGTACATCCTGCAGACCCGCATGGAGAAAGCCAAATACCTGCTGCAGCAGTATAGCGACATCACCATCGCCGAGGTGGCAGAACGCTGCGGATATGCCCAGGTGCCCAACTTCACCCGAGCCTTCAAGAACTTCTACGGCATCATGCCCAGCGAAGTGAAAAATGAAAGAATGAAAGAATGAGAGAATGAGAAAATAAGAAATGTAGAAAATGAAGAAATGTAGAAAATAAGAAATGTAGAAAATAAGAATGCAGAGGATTAGAGTATTACATAGAATCGGAACTGTCGGGACTTAAAATACTAATTCTCAAATTCTATAATTCTTGATATAATAAAGGCGGAAAACTTGAAACAAATAACCAATAAACCTTATTTATTAACTTAAATTACAAACACTATGAAGAAACGATTACTTCTGCTTCTCTGTCTGTTGGTAACGGCAGGGAGCGCAAGTGCCTTGAGAGTGCTCAAGAGCGGAGCATTCCCAAATGGAGCCGGCGGATGGCAAATCAACGAAGATGATAACGGGAATCAAGTGCTCTACATAAGTGCGGAGGTCATTCCTGATTACAAGACAAAACCGGACAGATGGTGTTCTGAAGTGACTACTGCTCCATGGAGAAACTATACCGTCGATAAGGAGTTCACGCTTAAACTTTCACCGAGTGTCAAAACAATTGGTGAATATGCCTTTGCGGGTACCAATGTAAAATGTGTAGAGTTTCAGCCGCGTACGGAGCCAGTCACCATTAAAAAAGGTGCATTCTATTTAACAACAGAACTGAAAACTTTTGACTTTTCTTATGTTAAGTACATAGGTGAGGAAGCCTTCGCTTCTTGCCATGATCTGTATAGCGGCGACTTCCCAATGTTAGAGAAATGTGAAGCCGACGCATTTTACAATTGTAAAGCACTGGCAATAAAACGTGAAATCGTCCTCGGCAAGCATGTGTCCCTATCCAATCTTGTAGGCTTCAAATGGCTAGCAAAAATATGCAATGAAGGGCTCCAAAAAGCTGAGAATCCCCGTTTCTGGAGCGCAGACGGACATTCTTATGTCACGTTGAATAATGTTAGCTACTATGTAGATGTTATTCCCAAGGGCAGCAAGCTGGGTATTATATGGCCTGTTGAAGGCTACGGCACGAAGCCCGACACCTTCGAAGGGTATTCCATCGAGAATAAAACAGGCGGCAGCGGTTGGTCCCTCAGCACCACAACGGGAGAATTTCATCTGAAACGCACAGTGACTGCATCACCCGTGTATGAAACCCCAGAGGCACGCCCCTGGCACAATATGCGCACGCAGATAAAGAAGGTGGAACTGTCTCGCTCGCCAAACAAGAATGACTTCTACGGATGCACGAACCTTGAGAAGGTTGTCACTTTAAGTGATATGCAAAACGCTCAGTATACCGGGGTGTCTAATGGAAAGCATTATTACACTTTCCCCATCTTCGATAAAGCTTTCTACGGCTGTACCAAGCTGAGGGCTTTCTTGTCTTATGATGCTACTATGTACCCCATTGTTCCTGGTGAAATAGGGGAGGAAGCTTTCTCTGGTTGCGAAGAACTGTACGATATTGATATATCCCATAGCCCGAAAATCAGTAAAAAAGCCTTTTACGGTTGCAAAGTCAAGACACTCAGGTTCTCGGAAATCAAAACAATCGGAGACTATGCATTTGCCAACATCGATATCAAGTCCATCACGATGACATGCTCTGCGCCAAGCACGAGCACCAATGCCTTCCAGGGCGTGACGGCCAGCAATGTGACGCTTCATGTGCCTGCCATTTATGGCCACACTTACGAGAAAGCCCCGTGGAATGCCTTTGAACTGGACAAGAGCCTCGCGTTCGACAAAGACGGCCTCATCAAGGGCGAAATCTACAATACCCTCAAATGGGAACTGACCTCCAACGGCATCTTGAGACTGAGCGGTTCGAGCGCTATTCCCGACTACGACGATATCACAAAGCAGCCGTGGTACAACTACCGCGACTTCATCGAAGACATCATCATCGACGACAATATCCCGAGCATCGGCAAGAATGCCTTTGCCATTCCCGACGGCGAGGAGTCGCGAGTGCTCACCGTCGCTATACCACGCGGCTTAAAGAACATCGGAGAAGGTGCTTTCCGCAACCTGAACAAACTGAAGAACATCTATATCAGCAACGTGGAGACTTTGGGCAGCTATGCCTTTGCCGGTTGCTCTTCGGTGGAAACCATCGAGCTTGGCATGAAGCTTGCCAGCGTGGGCGACTACGTCTTCAAGGACTGCCACAGTCTGAACGAAATCGTGAACATGACCAGCACGCCCGCCACCACGACGAACTACTCCTTCGCCGGCATCAAGAGCGGCGCCTACAACCTGAAGGGCGGACCACGTAAGGCAAACGACGGCGGACAATCGACCATCGACCTGACCGTCACCACAGCAGACATCACGAAATACATCACAGACCCGAACTGGGGCAAGTTCCATATTCCTTACGCCGACGACCGCGGCACATGGACGAAGGCAGGCAAGTTCGGCGACGGCATGTGGATACTCTACGACGACGGCACGATGGTCATCGCTGCCGACAAGGGACCGGACGTTGATGCCACCGCCATCGAACTCGGCTTCAGAGGATATGGTACCATAAAGTCCACCGATCCTCTCGCCCTCACCAAGAAGATAGAGTTCTCTGGCAATATGACCGAGTTCGGCTCGTACTTCAAGGAGTTCATCAACCTGGAAAGCGTCGAACTGTGTCCCACCATCAGAAGGATTCCAGAGAATGCCTTCTACTATGGTACCGAGGGTTGCACCAAGCTGAAGGAAATCAACCTGGAGAACGTGGATACCATCGGAAACAATGCCTTCTCGGGAAATGCCTTCGAGACCATCGACCTCACCAACGTGAAGGAACTCGGCAGGTACGCATTCGACAACTGTCCGCAACTGACAACCGTGAAGCTGGGACCTGTCTGCAACGTCGGCCGTTATGCCTTCGCACATTGCCCCAAGTTGACAACAATCAACTTGGGTTCAGCCAACGTGGACAACGCCAGCTATTGCTTCACAGGCTGCTCCGCTCTGAAGGAGATTACCTTCAACGGCACAAATCTGCCTCTCGACTTCTTCTATAACTGTAAGAGCCTCGAGACCGTCAACCTGGGCAGCAGACTGGAAAGCATCGAGTGGTCGGCCTTCGACGGTTGCACCAAGCTCAGCACCATCTACATCGACCGCGCAACACCTCCCGCTCTGCCTAAGGGCGAGAAGCAAGTATGGCTCGGCGACGTTGACTACAGATTTGAAGACGCTTGGGCATTCGACGGCCTTACACTCAGAAACATCAACCTCATCGTTCCTGAGGAGTATGTCTCTGCCTACAGAGCAGCCAATATCTGGAAGGAAATGTCTATCAATGGCGAAGCAGGCAATGTCAACTCCGCTCTGCCCACCGGCGGCCTACTTGGCAACGGCACATGGTTCCTCGATACAGACGGCACGTTCATCGTTGACGTCAGCGGCGACATTCCGGAATTCGACCCTGTGGGCAAGCCCTGGTGCGAGACCTTCAATGCTTGGGTTGGCCTCATCAAGAACGTCATCTTCACGGACAACGTGACGTCCATCCCCGACAACTTCTTCGGCGGCACATACTTCGCCGACGCATCGGCAGGCGTGGAAACCGTCACGCTGGGACGCTTCCTCAAGTCCGTCGGCAAGAAGTCGCTCTCGTTCAGCGGCATCAAGGACGTCTATGTCTATAGCGAGAACCTGCTCGAAATGGAGAGCAACGCCTTCGACCTCGATGCAGCCGCCAAGAACAATGCCACGCTGCATATTCTGAAGACCTCGGACGGCTACTACTATGCTGCCAACCCGGCAACGACCCGCTTCCACGTCGTGGCCGACCTCGACGCAAACATGATGATAAAGTGCGGCACGCTGGACACGAAGGGCTACTGGACGTTTGCCGATGGCGTGCTGACCGTGAACTACAATGGGGCAATGCCGACGATTACGAAGGCAGAAACCGATCCCGACAAGGCTTTCCGCTACAAGTGGACCAGCTTCCTCGCACAGATAGAGGAAGTTGTCGTGACAGGTACCGACGTTGAGGTGCAGCCCTACTTCCTCTACTACGAAGGCGACGGAACGTCGGACGGCCAACATCCCGACGACCACATCAAGACGGTGACGCTCGGCGATGGTGTGAAGAGCCTCGGCCGCGGCTCATTATCACTCTACGAACTGAAGCGCGTGAACTGCTACGGCGTAAATGCACCCACACTGCCTGTTCCCAACAAGGCATTCTGGGAAAAGCGCATCACCGCCAACTTAGCTTTCCTTTGGACTGTGCCCAACGCCAGCACCGACTATGCCTTGATCAACAGCGAATGGGCAAAGTTCAACCACTCCGCCCATAAACTCAACACCCTCGACATGCCCACTCAGGAAATCCAGGCTGACTTCGAGACAGGCAAGCTGAATCAGGTGGCCTTCTTCTCGGACAGTCAGTATCCATGGGACATCACCAACGAAGATGCTGAAAGCGGTCGCTACAGCATGAAGAGCGGCAACAAAGGCATCTCCAGTTCCTCCTCTTCCATCTCGGCGATGTACCTCTACAACACCGACGGTTATATCTACTTTACGGCTAAGTGTATGGGCGAAGGTCAAGGCAGTGGCTGGGACAAGTGCCTCTTCTACATCGACGGCGAACAGCAGTTCAGCTACGGCGCACTCGGCAACTACTGGAGCAACTACAGCTTCCCCGTCTCGGCAGGCATGCACACCTTCAAGTGGGAATACACGAAGGACAGCAGCGTCGATGCCGAAGGCGATGCATTCTATGTGGACAACATCTACTTCCTGCAGGAGGGCAAGGACGACGACCTGATAACAGGCGTTGAAACCATTGACCATTCACCATTGACCATTGACCATTCTGGCGGCTGGTTCGACCTCAGCGGTCGCAAGCTCACTGGCAAGCCCACGAAGCCCGGCCTGTACATCAGGAACGGACGAAAAGTTGTGATTAAGTAAGTGTAAAGTTCAAAGTTATGATTAAGTAAACCAACAGCCTCCTCCTGGCCTCCATTCCAAAGGGAGGACCGGAGGAGGCTCCCTCTCAGACGCAAAGCGGCAAGTGCCCCCTTTTATTTATACTTTTCAGGGGCAGTTGCCGCTTCGTGTATGTTTTCTCATCCCCCCTAATTTCCCGTGTGAAGCTTTAGCTCGACACCAGTCAACTTTCCAGTACTCTCGTGTGAGTACTGGAGTTTTCTCCGGAGAGTACTGGAGTTTTCTCGTGTGAGTACTGGCGATACGACGGCACGATTTCTTGAAGGACAATGCTCCTGTCCCTGCTGCAGATGTGACTGCACGGAACGATATGCGCATGTGTATCAGCTACAATTTTTATCAATTATTTTGCATTTCAAATTATCTTTCGTAACTTTGCAGACAGAAACAGACATCACAGCGGTACATGAGCAAGTACGAAATACCATATCTGACAGCTTGCATACAAGCTTTCGGGGAGAGGTTCTCCATGACAAGACAATCA
Organism: uncultured Prevotellaceae bacterium; assembly: GCA_900320565.1. Lineage (GTDB taxonomy): Bacteria > Bacteroidota > Bacteroidia > Bacteroidales > Bacteroidaceae > Physcousia. The sequence continues at coordinate 26,790 of ONSR01000003.1, read as the reverse complement.
GCCTTCCGTTATCTGCACGAGCATAAGGGACTGGCGTTTCTGATTGAATTCTTCGATGTGGAGCATCTTCAGTCAATGGACGAAACCATAGATGACCTGCTCATCATCTGCCAAAAGAACGGGGGTACTCTGTCATGAAGCTCTATCACGGCACCAACGTAGACATCCAGTCCATCGACCTTCTGAAGGGCCTGCGGTACAAGGATTTTGGCAAGGGCTTTTACCTGACGTCCGCTCGTGCTACGGCTATCCGTATGGCACAGAAAAAAGCGCGGCTCTTCGGAGGCACTGCCACATTGATTACCTATGAGTTGGACGAAAGAGCTTTGGCGTCAGACCTTAAAGTCAAAATTTTCCCCGAGAAGGCTAGTGTGGAGTGGCTTCTTTTCATTGATGCCAACCGTGACCGGAAGAACACACAACCCATCCACGACTACGACATCATCATTGGCCCAATTGCCAATGATGGAGTGGTGCTCCAACTGACTAACTATCGCGAGGGCATCTATTCGCCAGAACAAGTTGCTGCGCTGCTTCAGGACAGGTTTCTCGACCAGCAATACTTCTTCGGGACAGAGCGTGCCTTGAGTTTCCTCCACAAGAATAATACGGAAGCCGTATGAAGCAACCATCGCACCACCAGATAGCCACATATCTGACCGACTATGCTTTGAGCGAACTCGTGAGGTATACCATGGAAGACACAGGTTGCTCCATCGAGCAGGCTATGGAGCAGGTTTACAACTCCGCGCTGACGACCGCCCTCCAGGATGAGGATAACGAGCTCTACGTACAAAGCCCGGCATATCTTTACGAACTGATGAAGCTGCAGCAGCAACAAAACCATATATAATCTTTGGCAGAGGGATACAAAAAAGAGGTAAAAAGAGAAAAAAGTGGCGGAATGTTTTGTCAGTTTCAAAAAAAGTTGTACCTTTGCAACCGCATTTCAGAGGAAATGATAGTTTGGCAAGCCCGTAAGAGCAGCCATAAGTACTGGAAAGACAACAATTGTTGGAGAGGTGGCGGAATTGGTAGACGCGCTACTTTGAGGTGGTAGTGCCGCGAGGCGTGGGAGTTCGAGTCTCCTCCTCTTCACACATAATGTCAGGCGGAAATAGCTCAGTTGGTAGAGCACGACCTTGCCAAGGTCGGGGTCGCGAGTTCGAGTCTCGTTTTCCGCTCGTAGAGCAAAACGAGGCTCAAGGTACCAAAAGCATCGAGTCTCGTTTTCCACTCTTGCGCAAAACGAGCTCAAGGTGCAAAAGCATCGAGTCTCGTTTTCCGCTCGAAACGAGATTAAAGTGCTTTGCGCTGAGTCTCGTTTTATTTTGATTAGAGATTAGTGATGAGTGAAGAGATAAACTATGAACTCTTAACTATGAACTATGAACTAACGAATGCCCAGGTGGCGGAATGGTAGACGCGCGCGTTTCAGGTGCGCGTGCCGCGAGGCGTGCAGGTTCGAGTCCTGTTCTGGGCACAAAAGCAGAAAGAGGAACTGACAGAATGGTGTCGGTTCCTCTTCTTTTTTATTGTTATCATCCGTATTATAGATAATAAGGAAGCGGCTTCCTCTTTGTGGAGGAAGCCGCTTCCTTTTCTATGTAACCGTATTGTTCGGCGTTAGTTTCTGCGGGTAGCTGAGTAGTTGATACGCAGCGCCCATGATTTACGTAACACTTCCTTGATGTCGGTAATGTAGCCCATCTGTGTGTGCTGGTCGGCCTTAATGCTGATGACCTGCTCAGCCTGATTCGTCATGCCCTGACGCTCTGCTGCAATGAAGTCCATGACTTCGCGAGCTTCAGCATAGCGGTCGTTGAGCTGAATACGTGTGCTGCTACCCATTTGGGCACGCAGGTTGTCCGTAGGAGGACCAACATAGATGAACGATACTACTGACTTCTTCTCCAACTTCTCGAGCTCTGTACCTTGTGGGATGGTGAACTTGACCTTGAGGGTCACCTCACGCATCGTGGTAACCATCATGAAGAAGAATAGGATGGTGAAGATAAGGTCGGGCAGAGATGAGGTGTTCATCTCAGGCATTTCGCGACTTTGTTTTCTTTTAAATCCTGCCATTATTGGTCTCCTCCATACTTTTTAGGTTCAGCCTCAGAGATGTTCTGGGGATAGTATTGACGTATAGCCGCTTTCTCCTCTTCCTTGAGGTACTGGAATTCACGGCCGAACTTCTGCTTAGATAGCTCGTTTCTCAGTTCGTTGTAAGCTGCCACCAACTCGTTCTGCACCTGGAAGTATACGTTGTAGGGCGTGCCGCGGTCGGTCTGTACACTGACCACATGCTTGTCCGTTACGAAGCACTGACCCAGGAGGTCGATGTTCTTGACGTGCTTCTCAGGCAACTTGCTCAAGTTCTGCTCGTTCTTGATGAACTCCTTCACACGGTTGCGGAGTTCGCCAATGTCACCATAGCCGCTGTTCATTTCGTCCTTAATCCACAACTGACCAGCAGCGTTAAGACGAACGTAGAGAATGTTGCGGCTCTTGATGTCCATAGTGGCATCTTCCTGATCTGGTTCTGGTGGCTTGGGCAGGCGACGTGCCAGACCCATGTCGGTATCCATACTTGTTGTGACCAGGAAGAAGATGAGCAACATGAAAGAGATATCGGCAGTTGAACTGGTGTTCAAGCCCGGCATCTTCTTTTTCTTCTTTGCCATATCTTTCTCTTTTTTAGGTCGGTTTACTTACTTGCGTTCTTAGTAAAAATGCCGGTCATGCTAACGGCAACTGCAATGGCTGCAGCCACGAGCAGTACGCCCATGCTGACCATGAACACATCTACTACGGTCACCCATCCGGCGCTAGTTACAGTACCGTCGCTGGCTGTGAATGCTTCCTCGCCAAGACCCAGAATCCATCCGAGGATAAGGGATACGATGGTCAGACCTGCTGTGAAGAGGGTGATCTTGCCACCTGGAACACCAGTAGTGGCAGCGGGGTCATTGCCCTTGCTGTTCTGTATGCCGCGAACTGCAGACCAAACGGTGAGCCCAGCTGTTACCAAAACAAGCAGGTACATGAGCCACATGATGACGTCGGTAAGCATAGGCTCGTTGTTGTCGCCTACAGGATTGTTGTAGCCAATGAGCAGGAATGCTGCGAAGCATACGACAATCAAGATGACGCAGCACAAGAGCACGCGACTTGATATCTTTTCAATCTTCATAGTTCTACCTGTTAATTAATTTAGAATTAAGAGTTAAGAGTTAAGAAAACTGTAATATTCTTAATCTTTAATCTTTAATCTTTAATCCTATTAATTACTTCTTGCACTTGTCGCTCTTGACGCACATAACGAGCAGTTCCTCAGCGGCTTCTTCCATGTTACTGGTCAGTGCCTCAACCTTGGAAAGTATGTAGTTGTAGAATACCTGCAGAACCAGGGCAACGATAATACCGAAGATGGTTGTGATAAGGGCGACCTTCATACCGCCTGCAACGACTGTCGGGCTGATATCACCAGCGCGCTGGATGTCGTCGAAGGCCATCACCATACCGATCACAGTTCCGAGGAAGCCGAGAGACGGAGCCATTGCGATGAACAGGGTGATCCAAGAGCAGTTCTCTTCGAGGTAAGTGCCCTGAACCTCTGCCTCCATGTTGATGGTGCGCTCGATGGTGCCAATGTCGTTACGGTCATTGCTGTCGAGGCATTCCATTGCCTTACGGCTAACTTGAGCGACGGGACCACGTGTGCCTTTGCACTTCTCGATGGCATCAGCAATCTTGCCAGCTGCAACGAGGTCGGCGAGTTCCTTCATGAACTTGCGGGTGTTGATCTGAGCGAGAGTCAGGTAAACAACGCGCTCGATACAGAATGCGAGACCCAATACGAGGGCGATGGCAACGAGAGACATGAAGCCTGCGCCACCTTCAATAAACTTTGTCTTAAGGTTCTTGAATACACCTTCGTTCTCTTCCTCTACGATGGGAGCAGCCTCGACAGCTTCTTCCACAGCAGCAGTGTCCACAGCGGCAGAGTCAACGGCAGCACTATCTGCTACTTCAGTAGCAGCTACGTCTTCCTGAGCCATTACAGATGATGTTGCTCCAAATGAGCAAGCAGCAACCATTGCAATAATTGCAAATAACTTTTTCATTGTGTTGTTTGTTTAAATGTTTATGATTGTGTTTGTTTCTTATGTTTTCTTTTTTGCGGAGAGAGCGAGATTCGAACTCGCGAACCAGTTTTGCCGGTCACACGCTTTCCAGGCGTGCCTCTTCAGCCACTCGAGCATCTCTCCCTTTGGGTCGCGCCAGTGTTAGACGTGTCTGACTTCGCGCTTTTCGGTTACAAAGATAGCTTTTTTTCCTATACAGCCATAGTTTTTGGGCAAAAAAGTTTGGGTTTCTATGCTTTTTTGTAGTTTTGGCTGCTCTAATGCGGCTTTATTCGTTGAAAAATGTGCTTTGCATTGTTGGTTGTGATGCAATCTGCCTCTTGCTCGCTTACATTATATATATATGCGACTTTGCGAAGTACTTCTGCAACATAGGCACTCTCGTTTCGCTTGCCTCGATAAGGAACTGGGGTGAGGTAGGGGGCATCTGTCTCGAGTACGATGCGCTCGAGAGGAACGACGCTCAATGTCTCGGGCAACTTGCTGTTCTTGTATGTCACTACGCCGCCGATGCCAAGCATGAAGTTGGGGAATTGCAGCAACTCTTGTGCCTCTTCCTTTGTGCCGCCGAAGCAGTGGAAGACTCCGCTGAGAGGTTCGTTGCGGTACTCTGACAGAGCTGTGACAAGTTGCCGATGGGCATTGCGGGCATGTATGGAGAGTGGGAGGTGGTACTTAATGGCCCATTCTATCTGTATGCGGAAGGTCTCTTCCTGCTCCTTGACTTTTGTCTTGTCCCAGTAGTAGTCGAGCCCGACCTCACCAACTGCGATGTAGGGATGGTCTGGGGCTTCCAACAACTTCTCCATGTCGGCCAGGACTTGCCTGTAGTCCTCCCCGATGTCTTCCGGATGCAGGCCAAGCATAGGGAAGCAGTAGTTGGGGTATTGATAGTACAGGTCGAGCATCTGTTCGATGCTGCCTGCATTGATGTTGGGCAAGAGGATGTATTCTACTCCTGCCTGCTTGGCCCGAACGATGACTTCGTTACGGTCGGCATTGAACTCGGGCTCGTAGATATGACTATGCGTGTCTATCATTTCTGCCGGCCCATGAGTTCGAGGGCAATCTCGCGAAGCATCTGCTTACGCTGCTCGGGCAGCCCCACTTTGTCCAGGCATGCTTTTGCTTCTTCGTAATATGCGCTCATGCGTTCCTTTGCCATGCGGTCAACGCCAATCTTTGTATAGAGAGCGGTGACGGCTTGTATCTTTTTGTCTGGGTTGCAGTCCTTGCTCTCAATCCATCGCTGCAGTTCTGCTCTGTCTTCCTCGGAGGCATTGAGTAGGGCATTGATGAGCATGAAGGTCTTCTTGTTGCAGAGGATGTCGCCACCAATCTTCTTGCCGAAGACGGCAGGGTCGCCATAGACGTCGAGATAGTCGTCCTGGAGTTGGAAGGCGAGCCCGAGGCATTCGCCGAAGCGATAGAGCGCCTCAGCGTCTTGCTTGGGAGCGTCGGCAAGTGTGGCTCCAATCTGGAGCGCACAAGCCAGCAGGACTGAGGTCTTGAGGCGTATCATTTCGATGTACTCTGCCTCGGTGACGTCGTTTCGTGTCTCGAAATCTACGTCATATTGTTGTCCCTCGTCTATCTCGATGGCAGTCTTGGAGAAGATGCGCATCACTTCTGGCATCTTCGTCTCGTCGCATTGCATCATGTATTTGAAGGAGAGGACGAGCATGTTGTCGCCGCTGAGGATGGCGGTGTTGTCGTCCCACTTGAGGTGGACGCATGTCTTGCCTCGACGCACTTCTGCCCGGTCCATGAGGTCGTCATGCAGGAGGGTGAAGTTATGGAATACTTCAAGTCCTATGGCTGGCATGAGTGAGGGCTTTACGTCGTCGCGATAAAGGTTGTATGCCATGAGCATGAGGACGGGCCGGATGCGTTTGCCTCCAAGCGAGAGGACGTAGCGGATGGGTTCATAGAGTCCTCTGGGTTCGCGTTCGAGGGGTAGGGAAGCGATGGCTTCTTCCACCATCTGCAGGAGTTGTGTGCTACTATACATTATTATATATTATATAGAAGGCCCCCCCGACCCCTTTGTGGGGGAGGAGGGGCCATGTGTAGAATTCCCTTTGGAGATAGTTTCTTAGTTCAGACGGAACATGACGGGCAGTGTGAAGCGTGAGCGCACGGTCTTGTTACCTTGCTTGGCGGGCTTCCACTTAGGCATCATCTTCACGACGCGTTCTGCCTCCTTGGTGAGGTTGGGGTCTGGAGAGCGTACGGTCTTGACATCGACGATAGAACCGTCCTTGTTGACCACGAAGTTCACGATTACACGACCCTGAACGCCTTGTTCCTGGCAGATGCTGGGATACTTGATGTGTTCGCTGAGCCACTTGAAGCAGGCTTCGTCACCGCCTGGGAACTGTGCGTTCTCCTCTACCATCTCGTAGATGCGGTCGTCATCATCGGCTTCCACAGCCGGTCCAACGGGGCCAGTTACGACGGCTGCACTGGGTGCGCCGGTACCCACAACTGCTGTGATGGCTTGGTTCATTTCCTCGGAGGTCTCTACCTCTTCCTCTGGAAGTTCGGTATCATCTTCAACCTCGTTGATGAACTCCATTACGGTTGGAGCTGCTGCTGGAGGGGGAGCCATCACTTCCTGCTGCTGGGTGATGGGGATCATGTCCTCTTCCATTCTGTAATCATAAATCTTGTCTTCTTCGACCACCTTTACTTCGCGCTGGGTGTACTCGAAGGCAACGAACATAGCAGCGAGTGCCAGAACATATCCAATCAGCATGTTGGTCGATTTCTGACTTCTCAGCTCTTCGTTTACTGTTTTGTTTGCTTCCATGTTATATTTTGTTGAATTTATTATCGGTTGATGTGATATGTGCCACAAAATTACATCTTTTTTTTTACATAGGCGTGCATGCGTGGAAGTTTTTTTTCAAAATTAAGAATTTTTTGTTCTTTGAGCGCGGTTGCGGGTGTTAATTTGCAAGGCTTCCTCGGTGTGCTTGGGGTGTCATAATGTAAGTGGTTTCTCAATTTCTCTGACAGAATGATATTCTGCAAAGTGCCTGAAAAGGGCATGGATTACGTCGAATTGGCCAACTCGGCAGGGAGGGTTGCTCAATGCCCTATAGGGGAATTGCGAATCCCCTACGGGGCGTTTGCAATTCCGGCTGCATTCGTTGGGTGAAAAATTACGTCGGAATTCATCAAAAACTATAGAAAAATGGCCAGTTTTGCTATCCGGAGTTGTCAATTTGGTGTTTTGCCTTTAATTCTTCTCTTTGTAACTTCTTGATACTCAATATAGATTCGATTTAAGCGCATTTCTTTGAAAAAATGACTAAAACTATGGCTGAGACCGTTTTCGACGGTTTGTGGCGGTTGTCTCAAAATCAAGATGTAAGCAAAACGGGCAAATTATTGACATTGTGTAAAAGTGAGCGTCGGGTCGTTCTTAAAGTATTTATCTGTGTTGTCATTGTCCTTCGATTGTCGTTCATTTTTTCGTGAGACCTCAATAGTTTATGTTCGCCAATGCAATAAATCGGACTGTGTTTACGTTTATATATTATAAAAACAGGCGAAGAATAGTAAACAACAAACTTTTTTTCGTACCTTTGTGGCTGATTTATGAATAGATTGAAAAAGATACAACGTTCCTTGCTCCTCGCAGTCTGCTTAGTGGCTGGAGGCGGATGGACTGCTCTTTGTGCTCAGGAAAGCGGCAGCGTGTTCAACTTCCTGAACCTGCCCGTCTCATCCCACTCGACGGCGCTTGGCGGCAAGAATATCTCCCTTATCGAAGACGACATATCCCTCGCCATCCAGAACCCAGCCTTGCTGTCTGGTGTCAGCGACAAGACTATCGGATTCTCCTTTATGACCTATATGCAGGGCTGTAATACGGGAGCAGCTGCCTATTCCCAGCAAGTGGGAAAATATGGCAATTGGGGCGTGAATGTCCAGTTTGTGGGATACGGCTCGACCAAGGAGACCTTGCTCTCCGGCGAGGTTGTCGGCCAGTTTAAGCCTCTCGACCTCTGCATCGCAGGCCAGTATAGCCACTTGTTGAGCGAACGATGGGCTGGCGGTGTCACTGCCAAAATCATCTATTCTCACTACGGTCCCTACTCATCCCTTGCCCTCGCTGCCGACTTGGGTCTGAATTACTATAACGAGGAAACAGACTTCTCGTTCTCAATAACAGGACGTAATCTTGGCGGACAGGTGAAGAGCTTTGGCGACCAACACGACCGCCTGCCAGCAGACCTGGAGATGGGTTTCACGAAGTCCCTCGGTCATGCTCCTATTCGTATCTCCGTCACGATGGTAGATATGACGCGATGGACCAGGAACGACTACTTCACGACTGGCAATAAACTCAAAGCCGGCAGTATCTTCATCAACCACTTCGTGCTGGGAGCCGAGTGGCTGATCAACGATAAATTCTATGTCGGCATGGGTTACAACTTCCGTCGAGGGTACGAGATGAATGCCGCAGGCTCTTCTCATGCCGCAGGCCTTTCCTTCGGCGGCGGCGTGAATCTCAAGCGCCTCAAGTTTGGTATTGCTTATGCCAAATATCACGTCAGCGCACCCACATTGGCTTTCACGCTGGCTTATAACTTCCAAAAGAATAAAGAATAAGGACATGAAACTGATCACCATCGCAATCGACGGCCACTCTTCTTGTGGTAAGAGCACGATGGCCAAGGACTTGGCCAAAGAGATAGGCTACATCTATATCGACACAGGCGCAATGTATCGCGCAGTCACACTCTTCGCCTTGCAGAACGGCTTGATAACGGATGATGGCATCAACGAGGAAGGCTTGCGGGAGCGTATGGCCGACATCATGATAACCTTCCAGCTGAACGAAGAGACTGGGCGTCCCGACACCTACCTCAATGGCGTTTGCGTCGAGAAGGAAATCCGCACGATGGAGGTCTCGAAGTACGTTAGCCCCATCGCAACCTTAGGCTTTGTCCGCGAAGCAATGGTTGACCTCCAGCGCTTGATGGGTGAGGCCAAAGGCGTCATCATGGATGGCCGCGACATAGGAACAGTTGTATTCCCTGATGCAGAACTCAAGGTCTTTGTTACTGCAAGCGCCGATGTGCGTGCCCAGCGTCGTTATGATGAATTGACGGCAAAGGGTGAGAAGTGTAGCTACGACGAGATTCTTGCCAACGTCATAGAGCGAGATCGCATTGACTCCACACGTGCCATCAGTCCCCTTCGTCAGGCAGAAGATGCTATCGTACTCGACAATAGTAACCTTACTATTCCAGAGCAGAAAGCCTGGCTGCTGGAACAATACCATAGAGTAGCAGCCGAATGACGATTGAAATCGACCAAGGCTCAGGCTTCTGCTTTGGCGTGACGAGAGCAATCGGCAAAGCGGAAGAGGAACTCGCTAAGGAGGAACGACTTTATTGCCTTGGCGATATCGTTCATAATGGCAAGGAATGCAACCGTCTCCAGCAGATGGGACTCGTGACAATCAATCACGAACAGATGCATGACATCCATGATGCCAAAGTGCTCCTTCGTGCTCATGGTGAGCCTCCCTCTACCTATGCTCTTGCCCGCGAACATTCCATTAACCTGATTGATGCTACATGTCCCGTCGTGTTGCACTTGCAGGAGCGCATCAAGAAGGAATATGATGCCGACTCAGAGCATAAGAAGCAGATTGTCATCTTCGGCAAGAACGGTCATGCCGAAGTGCTCGGGCTGGTAGGTCAGACGGAAGAGACAGCCATCATCATCGAGTCGGCCGAGGAAGTCAAGAAGCTCGACTTCTCGCGCGACATCTGTCTCTACTCCCAGACCACCATGCCGCTCGACGAGTTCCGCAAGATAGTCGATTACGTCCAGCAGCATATCAGTCCCGATGCTACCTTTACTTATTACGATACCATCTGCCGACAAGTGGCAAACCGCATGCCCAATATCCGCAATTTCGCTATCAAGCATGACGTGATACTCTTCGTTTGCGGCAAGAAGAGCAGTAACGGGCGTGTGCTCTTCAATGAGTGTCGTCAGGCAAATCCCCGTTCCTATATGATAGATACAGCCAGCGAGATTGATGTCTGCTGGCTGCAAGGGTGTGAATCAATAGGCATCTGTGGTGCCACAAGCACGCCCAAGTGGTTAATGGAGGAGTGCAAAGTAAGAGTCGAGCAATTGCTTGGCAGCGACAAATGATGTCCTTTCGCCATTAAGCACACCTTGTTCGGCAGCCTGAAGCATGTCGGCAATAGTGGGATTGTGATAGAAGTTCCCCATCAGCTGCTCGTTGATGCTCTCGTACATCCAGTACTTTGCCTGTTCTGCACGACGATAATCGAAGTATCCGCTCTTCTTTACGAAGTCAAGATAGCTGTAAACCATATCCCAAACCTCCTTGATGCCGTAGCCGTAGAAGCCGCTATAGGTCAACACTTGTGGTGCCCAGCCGCTTTCGGGAAGGGGGAAGAGCTGGAGGGCATTGCGGAAGTGAGTGGCGGCAAGTTGGCACTTATCGACGTTATTGCCGTCGCATTTGTTGATGATGATGCCGTCGGCCATCTCCATGATGCCGCGCTTGATGCCTTGCAACTCGTCGCCTGTGCCTGCCAGCTGGATGAGGAGGAAGAAATCAACCATCGAGTGACAAGCCGTCTCGCTCTGTCCCACACCTACTGTCTCGACGAAAATCTTGTCGAAACCTGCTGCTTCGCAAAGGATGATGGTCTCTCGCGTCTTGCGTGCCACACCGCCAAGACTGCCTGCAGACGGGCTGGGGCGAATGAAGGAGTCAGGATGTACGCTAAGCTTCTCCATTCGTGTCTTGTCGCCAAGGATGCTGCCCTTCGTTCTCTCGCTGCTTGGGTCGATGGCAAGGACAGCAAGGCGACCGCCATATTCTTTGAGAACATGAATGCCGAACTCGTCTATGCTTGTGCTCTTGCCTGCGCCAGGAACGCCGCTTATGCCGATGCGAACGCTGTTTCCTGAATGTGGCAGACACTTCTCGATGACTTCCTGAGCGATGGCTTGATGCTCAGGAATGGTGCTCTCGACCAATGTGACGGCTTGCCCGAGGATGGTGATGTTGCCTTTCAGAATGCCTTCCACATAGTCGTTTGCGGTAAGACGATGACGGGCAAAGCGCTGTCTGTTGAGATGCGGATTGACGGCAGTGACGGGTGCAACGCCGCTGTTTACGGTCAAGCCTGCATATTCGGGATTGTTCTCAGGGTGCTCCATTTCAGTTCATAGTTATGAGTCCAAGTTCATAGTATTTATTCCTGCGCAACATCCACATTGATGTATTGCTTGGCCTGACGGGGTGCGTCGCTGATGAGCATGACGCGCATACGGCCTTTGCTTTTGTGGAGGTAGTGTGCGCTGACACTAATCTTCAGTTTGGTGCTCTTGCCAGGTCGGATTGTGCTATTGGCAATGCTGACTCCAATGGCTTTGTTGAAGACTTGTACCTGCTGGATATGCAGGTCGCTCTTGCCTGTGTTGGTGAGCATGATGGTTTTGCTTATGGATTTCTTTCCATCAAAAGCTCCCATATCGACAGACGACTCGCTGATGGTTAGCTCAGGCGCAAGGGCAAGCGTCTCGTCGCTCATCTGGGCAAAACTCGGCAGGAGGATGGCTGAGACAAGTATCTCGTTCGTTTCGCTTATCTTGTCGCCCATATATCGGGACAGGTAAATGCTCGTCTGGTTGAGGCCAAGAGTGTTGAGCTTCTCGCTGTCGAGGGTGAGACGAATGGTGCCCGTCTTGCCTGCAGGTATGTCTTCGGGCAGGTATTCGGCCGAGAGATATGGTGGTAAATGCATGAGCTCGGGTCGGAAGGCTGTGCGGTCGGCATTCAGAAGGCGAAGCTCTGCAGTAGGGTGGTCGCCGCGATTGACATCTTCAAACTCGATGGTGTTTGTCATGAGCCTTACATTGCCGAGATCTATGGGGAACTCGTCGCTGAAGTCCTGTATCTCGGCCACCACAGTTCCCTGAATGGCAATATAGGCAGGCTTGTCGGATGCGTTGGTCTGCACTTCCACTTCCTTGTAGAAGGAGCCTAACATCTTGGCGTCGAAAGTAATATCTATCTCTCCGCGAGAGCCGGCAGCAATTGCGTTCTTGGGGAAGGAGACATCGAGGCAGCCGCACGAGGCTTTCACTTCTTTGATGACGAGGGGCTTGTCGCCTTTGTTCGTGAAGCCGAGGCTGAACTGTCGTGGCTTCTGGAACTCCACTTCGCCCACCTTCTTAATGTCTGTGTCGGGTACAAACCGAGGCTGTGCCAATGCCGTTGAAGACAGGGTGTTGACGAGTGGCAAAAGGGCTATAAATAGGAGGAGAATTGTATGTCGTTTCATGTGCATTTGCATTTTCTTGTGCAAAGGTACAAAAAAAAGTCCATAATTCATTGCTCATAGTTCATAATTATTTTGTATCTTTGCAACAACTATAGGTATTGAACTCAATGAAAAACCTCCTTTTGTTCCTGTTCGCGGTGCTTCTCATCACCTTGTTCAGCACCTGCTCTTTCCTTTATCCCCTTAATCCGTGGGACGATGCTAATGTCTATATGACGATAGGCAATGCGATGCTTGGCGGCAGGGAACTGTATGTTGACATCTTCGACCACAAGGGCCCTGTGCTTTTCTTCCTGCATGAGGCCGCGGCTTTGCTTTCGAGAAACAGTTTCATAGGTATATATGTGGTAGAGGTTGTGGCGTGTTTCTTCTATCTTCGCTATTCGCTGAAGACGATGCGCCTCTTTTCCTCCTCTCCGCTCATTATGCCATTGACGCTTCTTTTGGGCGTGATAACATACTCTTCCGACTTCTTCAGCTATGGTGATAGCGTGGAGGAGTTTGCTTTGCCCATATTGGCTCACTGCCTGTATTACATGCTTTGCTTCGTGAAGAACCGTCATGTGCCGAACCGATGGCGTGCTTTTGTCATGGGCGTGGGGCTCGCGCTGGTCTTTTGGATGAAGTTCAACTTGCTGTTCTTCTATGCTGGAGGCATTCTGGTGCTTACTTTCATCGCCTGGAAGCATGAGCAACTGCGGGACTTGAGACTTGTTGTCCGTTGGGTTCTGGTTGGTGTGGCTACTGTTACGGCTCCAGTGTTAGGCTATTTCGCTGTTCATGGGACTTTGCCAGCGCTCTGGGAGTCGTACTTCATGATAAATATCTTCAGCTATCATGGCGTGGCAACTAATGGCGAGCCTCCTTTCTGGTGGTTCAAGCTTGTGAAGCTCAGCATATGGGCCGTGCTGATGATTCCCGTCGTCTTCCTGCGTGTCGAGAAAGAGGTGAAGTGGCTCGTCTTCGGCACATACGGTGTGCTGGTGTTCTCTTTTGCCACCCTGACGGTGCAGTTCTACTATTTCCTGACGCTCTTCCCCTTCTTCCCGTTGCTCATCACTTATATCCGCCAGGCCAAGTCCTCCATTAAGGCATATATAATAATGTGTGTCGTGAGTATTCTGGCTATAAGTACCAACTGGAATGTTGTGACGTTGCTGAACGGCACTTTCCCCACCAGTGTGCTCGAGATGGCCGAGATAATCAATAAAAACGAGAGTGAGGACAGCGAGGTCCTGACTTTCAGCAGCTACGATACGGGCATTTACCAGCACACGCGCCACTTGCCGCCCAACAAGAATTACTTCCTCTCGAGCATTCTCGATCCAGAGATTAAGAAGGAACAGGCCGAGTGGGTCGCATCCGGAAAGGTGAAGTACTTGGTCCGCGTGATAGGCTCCATCAACACTTGCCACGAGTATTACGATGTGCCTGTGCCAGCCAACTATCAGCTCATATACGACCGGGAGGAGCTGTTCCGCTATCGTTTCATCTGGCAGCCGCTCAACTACCTCTGGAACCTCACCTGGCCACGACCTTTGCTCAAATATGTCATGGAGCCCGTAACAGACAACCAACGGATGCAGATTTACGAGCGGCAGCCATAAGCGTGGCTTGCAAAGTTCCTGAAAAAATACTGACAAAAAGTTTTACGCAAAACGCCATCTTTTGTGATTCGGCGTGGAGGATTTCTCAACGCCCTACGTTAAGTTTGCAAATCCCCTATGCCGAGTTTGCAATTCCCCTACGTTACGTTGACCGACTCGACACGTCGAATTTTGTGTCAAAATATGCTGATTTTGCCAACTAACAACGTTATTGTTGTATGTTATTTGCATCGTCCTCTTAGATGCCTCTTTGTAACTTGTTGATTATCAGTGGTGACTCGATTTGAGCCATTTTCTCGCGTTTGGGGTAGAAAAGTGTCGGAAAAACAAAAAAACGCCGCCAGAAAGCGTGCGTTACAGAAAAATCTTTACAAACTCTTCGATTCCTGCTTCTTCTTGGAATACTTCACAACGGTTCGGATGACGAGGTAGTTCGTTACGGCACTGATGGCAGCCATCGGGATGTAGGCAATGGAGTCCTTCAGTCCGAGCAGTTCGACGAACAGGAGCATCAGTCCCATTCGCACAACAAACAGGTTGAACATGTGCGCTCCGATGATGCCAGCCAGGTTACGCATCGAGGACTTCGTGTGGAAAGTCCAATAGACGGTGAGGAAATAGTTGGCACAGAATGAGATGAGATAGCCGGAGATGAGCGCCACTTGATAGGGGGCGAAAAGACGCACGACATAGAAGATGGCTGCGTCTATCAGAGCGCAGGTACCGCCAACGATGCAGAAACGGACGAACTGGCGCGTCTCTTGGTGGTGGATCAACTCCTTTGTCTTCTCTCCGATCTCCATTTACTTGTTTCTCTTATACTTCTTGAAGCGCAATTTCAACACTCCGAAGAGTGCTTCGCTGAAGATTCCGCCAGACATCTTGCTTGTGCCCAACTCGCGGTTCACAAAGACAACAGGAACCTCTTTTATCTTGAAACCAAGGCGCAGAGCCGTGTATTTCATCTCAATCTGGAAGGCATAACCCTTGAACCTGATGTCGTCCAGACAAATTGTTTCCAAGACTTTCCTTGTCCAGCAAACGAAGCCTGCTGTCGTGTCGCGCAGAGAAATGCCAAGGACAGTACGTACGTAAGCCGAAGCGTAATACGACATGAGGACTCGTCCGATAGGCCAGTTCACGACGTTCACGCCCGTGATGTATCGGCTTCCTACAGAAACATCGTAGCCCTCATCGTGGCAAGCTGCATAGAGCCTGGGCAAATCATTGGGCGAGTGACTGAAGTCGGCATCCATCTCAATCACATAGTCATAGCCGTTTTCCAGCGCCCACTTGAAGCCGCAGATGTAAGCCGTACCAAGCCCCAACTTTCCCGTGCGCTCAACAAGATAGACGCGTTCGGAAAGTTCATCCTCTTTCTGGAGACCTTTTACGATATCAGCTGTTCCGTCCGGACTTCCATCGTCGATAACAAGGACGTCGAAAGGTTTCTCCAACGATGTGACGGCACGAATGATTGCCTCGATGTTCTCCTTCTCGTTGTAGGTCGGGATTATGACTATAGTGTCGCTTTTCATTCCTTTTTGTAGGGTGATAGTCTTTTATCTGTGCATTAACAATGCAAATGTATCACTTTTTTTTATGTATGCAAAGATATCTGTGCTTTTTTTTGCCTATTGATGGTCTTTCTGTCATGTGCTGGTGGCAGAAAGCCTTGATGTGGAGTGATGCGAATTTCGGTAAAGTACCATATTTTATTATAAGGTAATCCTTTCTGCATCCAGTCCTTCGCCCATGAAAATGGCGGCTTTCTGTTGGAACTGCTCAGCTCGCTCTGTTGTAAGGAATCGAATGGTACCTTCTTTTGTGAGGCGCTTTTCCATCTCAGGATGGCGGAGGAGATAGTCCTTCAGACTCTGTGCCACATAACCGCCCTGCTCAATTATCTTCACCCCTTCCGGCATGAACTGACGAATCTTACCAAGCAGGAGGGGGTAATGTGTGCAGCCAAGGATGACGCTGTCTATCAGTGGGTCGAGGCTCATCAGATGCTCAATGCGTGTCCTGACGAAGTAATCTGCTCCAGGGCTCTCATATTCATTGTTCTCGACAAGCGGAACCCACATCGGACATGCCTCGCCCGTCACCTGTATGTCGGGCCAGAGCTTTGCTATCTCAAGTTCGTAGGTGCAGCTGCGAATGGTGCCTTCCGTCGCCATGATGCCAACATGACGGGACTGTGACAGCTCCCCAACAACTTCAACCGTCGGGCGTATCACTCCCAAGACCCTTCGCTTGGGGTCAAACTTTGGAAGATCAACCTGCTGAATTGTGCGCAGTGCCTTGGCGGAAGCCGTGTTGCAAGCCAGTATCACCAAATGGCAACCTTGCTCGAACAAATAGCGAACGGCTTGTCGAGTGAACTCGTAGACGACCTCAAAGGAACGTGTGCCATAAGGGGCTCTCGCATTGTCTCCAAGATAAAGATAGTCATACTGAGGCAAAGTCCTGCGAATCTCACGCAAGACAGTCAGTCCGCCATAACCCGAGTCGAAGACTCCAATTGGGCCAACTTCTCCTGTCTGGAACAATTGGACAGCCATCTCTTGCACGCCAGCCTCCTTAGTTCCCCGTACCTTCCTGAGCTGGGATGGGAGAAGCCGTCTCAGTTTCTGTGGCAGTTGCCAAGCCAAGTTTCTTGCGAACGATGTTCGTAACGTCAACACCCACTACAGGATTGATGTATGGGCAATTGTTGTTGTCGGTGTTGAGAATGTAGCCATAGCCCAATTCCACACCCACCTCGAGCAAGGCACGGTTCAGGCGCTTCTGGGCTTCCTGCATCATGTCTTTCTCAGCCTGAGCAATCAGTTCCTGCGACTTCATGCGGAATGCTACGCCATTGTCCATCAATGCTTGCAACTCAGCCTGACGCTTTTGCATGATAGCCTGCGGGAAGTCTTTCTGTCCCTGCAGGAAGTCCACAAACTTCTGCTGGAACTCCTCCTCGCCCTTTTGTGCTTCAGCCTCGTATTTGGCCTTCAAGGCTGCCAGATCTTGCGTTGCCTGAGTATATTCGGGCATTTCCTTGAGCACTTGCTCGTAGCTGATGTAGCCGAACTGAATCTGTGCCTGACTCGCGACACAAAACAGCAATAGTGGAAGAATGAATGACAAGCGTTTCATAGGCTTGAAGTTAAAAGGGTTATTGTATGCCTAATTCTTTCTTTACCTGCTCGGTGATGTCTGTGCTCAGGGTTGTGCTAACGTAGGGGATTACGCCAGCGCTGGTGTCTACGATATATACATAGCCGCCTTCTTCGCCAATCTTCTTCACTACAGCAAGCACCTTCTCGCTGATAGCACTCATCTTTTCTGACTGTGCTTTCTGCAGAGCAGCCTGATTGTCCTGATAGGACTGTTGCAGACGTGTGTAGAGGTCGTTCAACTCCTGTTCGCGGCGCTGACGTACGTTGTCCAGCAGGTTAGCTTGTTCCTTCTGGTACTCTTCGCTCTTCTTCTGCAGTTCGTCCTGCATGAGTTTCATGTCGTCCTCATACTGCTTCTGCATGCTTTGCATCTCTTCCTGAGCAGTGGTGTATTCCTTCATATTGGGAATGATGTCTGCGGTGTTGAAGTGTGCGAACTTCTGAGCGCAAAGGCTCATGGGAGCCATCATAAGGATGGCAATCAGAATCTTTTTCATCTTTAAGTTTATAAGTTTGTGAGTTAATTATTTATTCTAAAATCAGTTGTATCCAAGTTTGGTTAGAACTTCGTTCGAGATGTCAATCTTTGGGCTTGCGAAGATGATGCCTGCATCGCTAGCACGATCCAGAACGAGGCTGTAACCCTTCAGGTCGCAAATGTCCTTGACGGCATTGTAAATCTCCTCCTGAATGGGAGCCATCAGGCTCTCGCGCTTCTTGTAGAGCTCGCCTTCAGGACCGAAATACTTCTTCTTTAGTTCAGCTGCCTCCTTCTCCTTCGCAACGATGGCATCTTCACGCTTAGTCTTCTGCTCTTCGCTGAGGAAGACAGCTTCCGACTGATAGTTCTTGTATAGGGTTTGCGCTTCTGTGGTCAGGACGTCAACTTCTGCCTGCCACTTCTTGCTCACCTGATTGAGTTGCTCATTGGCGCGCTCGTAGGCGGGAATGTTCTTCAGGATGTAGTCCATATCAACCAGAACAAACTTCTGTGCCCAAATTGTTGAACTGCTCAGCAGTATCAGCGTTGCAATCAAAATCTTCTTCATAATGGTACGTTCTTTAATATATAATATAATGTATAGGTCAATTAGAATTCTTGTCCAAGGATAAAGTGGAAGTGACTTCCTGCATAGGCTTTGCTGCCAAAGACATTGTCGAAGCCATATGCCCAGTCAATGCCAAGCAAACCGACCATAGGCAGGAAGATGCGAGCGCCAACACCTACGGAACGCTTCATGTCCAGAGGATTGAAGTTCTTGATATTGCTCCATGCATTGCCTCCTTCGGCAAAGACCAAGCCAAAGATGTTGGTACTTGGACTCAGGATGAAAGGATAACGCAATTCTACGGTAAAGCGATCATAGGCATAACCCGCTTCTCCTCTTGGCGTAAGTGAGCCATTATCATAGCCTCGCATACCAATTGTTTCGGTGCCATAAGTTGTACTATAGCCGCTAGTACCATCACCGCCGACATAGAATGTCTCGAATGGAGAGCGCTTGTTCTTGTTATAGTGTCCCAATATGCCAAATTCTACGCGAGTCATCAGCACGAAGCATTTCTCATGTCCGCTCAGAGCCGTGAAAGTACGGCTCTTGAATTTCCACTTGTGGTATTCAATCCAGCGATACTTCTCCTGCATCTCCTTGTGGTATGTCGGACTGTTGCTATTAGTTGCAAGGTTAGCATAGTCCTTTTTGATGAATGCACTGTATGGAGGTGTCAGCGTAGCACTTAATATAACCTCGGAACCTTTTCTTGGATAGATGGGATTGTCGGTGCTGTTGCGACTCAATGTTAAGCCCAAGTTGATGTTGTTGCAATTACCATTGGACATCAGGAAGTATTGCCAGTTCTTCAGCATATAGCGCGTATAGCTCAACTCTAAAGACAGGTTAAACCAGTCATCAGGCCAGCGTAAGCGCTTGCCCCATCCTACAGACATGCCGAAGAGCATCACATATTTATCAGGGTCATAGTAGTTCTCGTAGTAATTGTAACTGCTATTACCCATACCATTGAGGTAACTGTTGAAGTAGTTGTTGTAGTAGGCTGAGTTGTAGTAGTTGTCGCTTACGTCTGTCTGTTTCGAGAAGAAAGCACTTAAACTGAACGTGTTAGGGCGCTTGCCACCGAACCAGGGGTTCATGTAGCTGATGCTGTACTGTTGATAGTATCGTCCGTTTGTCTGTCCGCTAATGCTAAATGTTTCGCCATTGCCCATAGGCATTACCCCTCGCCTTAATCCTTTCTTGCTGAAGAGGTTTGCCATACTGAAGTTGCTGAACTTTAGTCCGATGCGACCGATGACACCCGTTTGTCCATAGCCTAACGAGAATTCTATTTGGTCATTGCTCTTGCTGGTAAGTCCCCAATTAATGTCGACAGTACCATTTACTCGGTCAGGCTCGACTTTTGGGTCAATATTCTCGTCGAAGTGCCCGAGGGAAGCGAGCTCACGATAAGAGCGCATAAGTGCTTCCTTCGAAAAGAGGTCACCAGGTTTGTTGCGTAGTTCACGTCGTACGACATTCTCATAAACTCGATCGTTACCGCTGATGCGTACGTGACTGATATGCGCCTGGGGGCCTTCATAGATGCGAATCTCCAAATCAACAGAGTCACCAATGATGTTTGTCTCAACTGGTTCAAGCTTAGAGAAGACATATCCGTTGTTGTAGTATAAGTTGCCAACAGCATTTTCGTCGCTTAACAGACGTTCATTAAGAAGTTTCTGGTTGTAGACATCCCCCTTCTTCATCTTCAGTTCCTGATTCAGGCCTTCAGTTGGGTACAGTGTGTTGCCAACCCACTCGATGTTGCGGATATAGTACTTTTGTCCTTCTTCGATGCTGAGATATATGTTTACATTTTGTTCTTTATAAGGCACCACACTATCTGCCACGATGAGAGCATCACGGTAGCCTAACTCGCCATATTTTACAAGCAGGTTTTCCTTAGCCTCTTTGTAATTGGCTTCAGTAAACTTCTTGCTCCTGAACCAACCAGCCATCGAATGTTTTTCGTGTATCTTCTTCAGTACACCAGGTTTGATGATGTTGCCTTTAATTTTGCCTGTTTTCAGGTGTTCATTACCTGTAATGTATATGCGGTTAATCTTTACCTTGTCTTTCCTCTCGATATTGACATCTACAATAATCTTCTCTGGGGCGCCAGCATCGTCTCGTTGGACAATGTTTATTTCAGCATTCTTGTAACCTTTTTCAGAGAAGTATCTTTGTGCAAGTATCTTTGCGCGGTCAATCATGTTTGGCGTTAGCTGGTTATCTTTTACCAGCCCTAACTTCTCCTTCAGGTCATCGCGTTCATTTTTCCTTACGCCGTTATAGTTGATTTGAGAAATGCGAGGGCGTTGGGTGAGTTGAATATGAAGGTATGCAGAGTCGCCGACAAGGCTATCTACACTGATTGCCACATTGCTAAAGAGTCCGTTACGCCAATATCGTTTCACGGCTTTTGTTATCTCTTCGCCAGGGATTTCAATCTTTTGTCCTTCTGCCAGTCCGCTAAGTCCGATGAGAAGCCGATCGTCATAGTTTTTCACACCATCAATAGTAATCTGGCCGATGAAGTATTGCTTAGGTGTGCGGCTATAGTCAATTTCTGGGGCCACTTCGCGTTTCACTACTTGTGGAAGTAGGGGGAGGAGAAGTCCGAATAGACAGAATAATATGAGGTAAGTCTTTTTCACTTTTGTTATTTGCCGTAGTTTCTTTGTGTTCAGCCTTTTGCCACTTGTTCTCCGGTCATGCCGAATCGTCTTTGCCTTTGTTGATATGCAGCTATGGCTTTGTGTAGGTCTTCTTCGCGGAAGTCTGGCCAGAAGGTGTCGCAGAAATAGAACTCGCTATAGGCGCATTGCCAAAGCAGGTAGTTGCTGATGCGTAATTCTCCACCTGTCCTTATGAGCAGGTCGGGGTCTGGCATGAAGTTTGTCTCAAGGTGTTTCGATATATATTCCTCGTTGATATCCTCGGGTTTAATGTGTCCTGCCTGTGCTTCACGAACAGCGTCTTGCATTGCTTTAGTCAGTTCCCATCGGCTGCTATAGTTAAGGGCAGTGACAGCTGTCATGCGTTTGTTGTTCTTTGTGTTCTCCATGCAATCCAGGATTCTTTGGCGTGCAGGTGCAGGCAGTCTCTCCAGGTCTCCTATGTAACGGAAACGGATATCGTTCTTCATGAATATCTCATCCTCGAGTTTATCAACTACAAGGCCCATCAGCATTTTTACTTCTGCTTCCGGACGATTCCAGTTTTCTGTGGAGAAGGTATACATGGTCAGATACTTAACTCCAAGCCTTGCACATTCAGAAGTGATGCGAGTTACGTTATCGACTCCTTGTAGGTGTCCACTAGAACGGGGTAATCCTTTCTCCTGTGCCCAGCGACCATTGCCGTCCATGATGATGGCTATGGATTGTGGTATGTTGTTTCTGTCGAGTTGACTTGCGTCGAGCTTTGTTTCGAAATCCATATTTCTTGATGCTTAGTTACTAATTATTGCATTTGCGGAGTTTCGGGAACATGTCGTATGTGATGAAGAACATGGCGAAACTGTAGGTGTCTTTGTTCTTGAGGAATCCGCTCTTTACACCATATGGGTCGTTTAGTTGCGTTCCTTCTGGTGTGGCATCGAGCTTGTCGGTTGTGCTGAAGCGCATAGTCCACTCGAAGCCGAGGTTAATGCGGGGCTTGACTTTGTATTTAACTCCTATGCCTACAGGGATGTTCATTCCACCACATGCTTTCGCTCCTCCTCCCATTCCTATTGTAACGCCTGCTCCTGCAAGGATGTATGGTGTGATGCGACTATTGCCTTTGTAGCCGACTCCTGTTCCGAAGCCCCAGAAGTTCAGTTCGAATTGTACGCCTAGATCCATGACATTTCTGGAGAACTGTACTTGGGTACGCGTGCCGCCTTCGGGGGTTTCGCTATATGCGTCGACCGGGATGAATCCGTCGGTTGTGCCGTGTATATGCCCGAAGGCGAGGTTTGCCTTGACTGCCATGCGGGCATTGAGGATACGGCGAGCTGTGATGGCTCCCATTGCACTAAGGTTGGCAAACGGGACGCCGTTGGCGTCGCCCATGTAGAAGCAACCGCCAAGTCCTACGCCCATATCCATCTTGTACTCAATCTCTTCTTCTGCCTTCGTGGTGAAGACAAAGAGGAGACAGAAGATGGTTATTGCTGTACGAATCCAAGTCTGTTCAATCTTCCGCGCCATACTTGTGCGTTAGTGATAATCCAGATGAAATAATTGTTGTCAACGGTGCTTGTTATGCAGCTTTCGATGCCCTTTAGTTCAACGGGCATGTGGTGTTCTTTGCTGGGTCGCCATGTAATGCCATAGTCTTGACTGATATACATGGCGTCAAGAGCTTGGTGTGTTTCGTCGTCAGATGCGCCACCAAAGGCGATGCACTTGCCGTCGTAGGCTAACAGGTTGAAATGTTTGAGGCGTGGGCAAGGAATTGCGTTATCGGAAGTCCAGTTAAAGAACATCCACTGAGCGTCTTCTTCCTCTTCGCTCTCGTTCCACATCTTGTTCCATACGACGGCATGGATGTGACTGTCGTTATGCCCCACCATTATGGTTCTCAGGTTTCCGTTTGCCTGTTCTATGGTCAGCGCTCTGATGTTTGTATTGGGAAGGGAGTCCGGCTTTGTGTCGAGGCTCTCTTCTTCCCAGGTTATTGCGTCGGCAGAGCGTAGCATCTTGCCTTCTGAGATAGCATAGAAGAAGTCCTGAGTCTTTTCGACGAGTGTTAGGGTGGCGGAGTGTGTGATGCCTACTTGTTGCCATGTCTTGGCATCTGTTGAGGAGAGTATCTCGCCATTGCTTGTGCTGAGGTAAAGTGCTTCCCCTTGTTCGCGAAGTGTCTGCAGGTCTGCTGTGGTGGGCAGGTCTGTTATAGGGGTTTCTTCCCAAGTGCCTTGGGCTTCTGTTGATGAGCGTTCTGCAAGAACGATACCAGCTGCCTTCTGTCCCAGAACCATCAGCTTTCCTCCGAAGATAAAGGCTTTCATGTCAGTCATGTCTGCAAGTTGTGGTACTTCGCTTTCGCACATGTTCCAATACAGTGAGTCGCCTTCTTGTTTGTGCACATTGACCTTGAAGGTGTAGATGCGGCTACTATTGTTGTCGTTGCTTGTTAGCTTGAGCTCCAATGGAGCCGTGAGGTCAAGACTATCGGCGGAGTTGTATGCAGTCCATTCTGCATCGGAACCTTTGGTGCGATAAGTGAGCATTAATCCATCGAATATAATGTTGGCCGTAACTCTTGAGAGTTGGCTGCCAAAGGGTAGGGAGTCTCTGTTCTCGATGGTATTGTCGCGCAGGTTGATGGTCATAGCATAGCCGCTGCCGGAGAAAGTGGTGTTGATTGTAGCAGTCTTACGCTTGACGGTTCCCAGCGTCACTGACTTTATGTAGCAGTAATCGTTGGCAGTCACGATGTCGCTGTCTTTTGAGCATGAAGATGCCAAGAGGGGCACTGCCAATAGCAACAGGAACCAACGAGTCAGTGTTGTCTTACTTGTCATATGTTTAGCGCGCATAGCGTGTATGTGTGATTTCAAGGTGCAAAGATACAAATAATTTGCGATTTAACCGTTTATTGTTTACGATTATTGCTCATTTCTGTGCTTGTTTTAAGTTTAATTAGGGAATATTGCACCTTGTGTAACACTTTATTCCATGTTTTTCAGGGTTTGTGGCAATAATGTTGGATGATGTGTCCGTCGATGTTTTGCTTGCTTTTCAGTTGTTCGTCTTTGAGTGTGGGCGCTTTGGTGCCTTGGCCGAGGCACAGGGGTGCAGTTTCGATGCGTGCTTCGTCCCAAAGGCCTTTGTCGATAAAGCTTTGAAGCAGTTTCGCTCCACCTTCCACGAGGAGGCTTTGTATGCCTCGAGCGTAGAGGTCCGCCAGTATCTCCTCGATGCTTTCGTGGCTGTAGATGACCGTCGGAGTGCTGTTGTCCTTTAGATGAAGAGTGGGCGGAAGTATGCCGTTGCGGTCGATGGTGAGGCGAAGAGGGTTGGGCCCAGGCCAGAGTCTTGTGGTGAGCGTCGGATTGTCCTGTAGAGCCGTATTCGTGCCGACGAGGATGGCTCCGCTTCGTGCCCTTAAGCGATGTACAAGAGTCTGGGTCAAAGCATTAGAGAAGGTGATTCTATTGTCTCCCCCCATAATTCCATCCGAACTTTGTGCCCACTTTAGAGTAATCCAAGGTCTGTGCTTTTCGTGGAAGGTAAAGAAGCGGCGGTTCAGTTCGCGGCATTCCTGTTCGAGTACTCCAACCTGCACTTCGCATCCAGCCTCCCGCAGTTTCTTGATTCCCAAGCCGTTGACCTTCGCAAATGGGTCTGTGCAACCAATGACAACCCGCCTGATGCCTGTCTCGATGATGAGGTCGGCACAAGGTGGCGTCTTGCCGTAATGAGCACAAGGTTCCAGACTGACATAGATGGTGCTGCGGCTTAGGAGGTCTCTTTCCTTTACGCTGTTTATGGCGTTCACCTCGGCATGCGGTCCGCCACAACGGCGATGATAGCCTTCGCCAATGATGCGACTGTCGCAGACAATCACGGCTCCCACCATCGGATTGGGCGGCGCTCCAGCCTCTCCACATCGTGCCAATTGCAGGCACCGCCGCATGTAATTTATATCATTGAACATTGAATATTGAACATTGAAATGTAAAAATCTTTAATCTCTAATCTTTAATCCCTAATCTTTTTGTATCTTTGCAGCATGAATGCACTGCAGAAGTTACAACAGAGATACGGCTCGGGCGAGGGGAGAGCACTTTATGAGCTTATCCTCAGCCAGCGTTTTGGCCTCTCTCGCACAGATATTCTCCTCGGCAAAGATACGACATTATCGGCAGAAAAGCAAGCAGAGTTGCAAATAATTGTTGATAGAGTCGTGAAAGGCGAGCCTGTGCAGTATGTTTTGGGCTGTGAGGAGTTCTGTGGACACGAGTTTCTCGTTGGACCTGGCGTACTTATTCCCAGGCCCGAGACCCAGCAATTGGCGCATCTCGTGGAGCAGAATGTGGCTCCTGGAAGTACGGTGCTCGACGTTGGGACAGGCAGCGGCTGCATCGCTATCTCATTGGCTTTGGCCGGTTACAAAGTGACGGCTCTTGATGTTTCGGACGAAGCTCTTGCCATTGCAAAGCAGAATGCCGAGCGACTTAGCGCTGAAGTGGAGTTTGTGAAGGGAGATATCCTTGGGAATGAAGAATTAAGAATTAAGAATGAAGTATCATCGCGTGACATGATGGCGGCAGCAAATTCTTCATTCTTCATTCTTCATTCTTCATTCTACAGCATTGTCAGCAACCCTCCTTACATCTGCGAAAGCGAAGCCTCGGCGATGGATGCAAACGTTCTCGACCACGAACCTCGCCTCGCGCTCTTTGTTCCAGACGACGACCCGTTGCTCTTCTACAGGGCAATCAGCGAGTTCGGACGGGAACATCTCTGTGATGAAGGACAAATCTTCTTTGAGGTGAACAGGGCTTATGCCGAGCAAGTTGCGGAACTCCTCCAGCAAAAGGGTTACGAGAAGGTACAGGTTGTGAGGGATGAATACGATAATAATCGATTTGTATGGGCAAGAAAGATTCAGGACTGATGCCGAAAGAAGTGGCGCTGAGCAAGGCTACGGCCCTTTGTAGCGGCAGCGAACATTGCACGTCTCAAATAATGGAGAAACTCTCTCTTTGGAATGTTTCGACCCAGGATGCATATGATATCATGGACTATCTCGTGAAGGAGAAGTACATCGACAACAGTCGCTTTGCCCGTGCCTACTGCCACGACAAGTTCTGCTACAACCATTGGGGACGCATCAAGATAAGGCAAATGCTCCGCCACCTTCGTCTTGGCGACGAAGAAATTGAGGAGGGAATGGAGACAATCGACGAGGAAGACTATCTGGAGGCATTGAATGATGTGCTTCGCGCCAAGGACCGTACTCTGAAAGACAAGGATAAGTACCTTCGCAAAGCCAAACTCGTCCGTCATCTTCTCTCGCGAGGATTCGAGACAGAACTCGCCATCAGTGCCGTCGATTCGCTCTTGGATTTGTGATACTCTGCTTCTCAAAGTGTCACGAAATGGCCAAGATTACTTTCTTTTTGCTATTTTTGCACACTATGTAAAGTGCCGAAAAACTGGCCTTAAAACGTCGGATTTGCCATTTCATCAGGGAGGCTTTTTCAATCCCCTATAGGGGAAGTGGAAACTCGACGTAGTGTGTTGGCCATTTCGACTGCATGCGTTGGGCGAAGAAACACGTCGAAAAGTGTGCAAAAACGTGATAAATCAGTCGATTTTGCCATGTAGAGTTGGCAATTCAGAACATGGTCTCGATTTTCCCGACTTGTAAGTCATTCAATATCAGCATGCAATAAAAATGAGCGCATTTCTTCAAAAAAATGAAGAAAACTATGTCCGAGAGCATTT
>ONSR01000119.1 GCA_900320565.1 uncultured Prevotellaceae bacterium | reverse complement strand
ACCGACCTCCGCGAAGCCCTGCGGCGCAAATACACCAATACGCTGACATTGCTCGCAAACCTCAAAGAGAGCATTATGGAAAGACTTGCGAGCTATTTCTGATGAATCGTACAAACAAATTAAAGCAAAACGATTATGAACAAGAAAACGATTATTACGATGATGCTCGCCCTCATCTGCATGATAGGGCAGGCACAGACAACGAAGACTGTAACCATAACAGGCAGTTCACCCGCATTGAAAGACAGCACGCTGGTGGTTGCTGGAACAGGTTTGTCGTTATCTGTTGTAGATACCGTTCAAAGCGGGCGTTTCGCCTTCACGCTACCCATTGAGGAACTCACAGCGGGCTATCTCTTATTAGTGGGCGAAGGCTGTCCCAATTACTCTTTCTCCCTTATGATGAAGCCTGATGTGACAATAAAACTGACGGGTACAGACTGCCTTTACCCGCTATGGAAGGTGGAAAGCCCGATTCCTGAGCAACAGACAATGAACCGTATCACCGAGCATTGTCGTGACGCGATAAAGGAGTTTATCCAAATCGAACAGAAGAAAGATTGGAATAAGTTAGATTCTATCAACACGGTGTTAGTGAAACAGCATATGGACATCCTGCCCTCACTACCTGTGGATGCAGCATCTTTAAATGACCTGTGGAGCATATCTAGGCCGCTGAAGAACATGAAAGACTTCCCATACATGGAAGAGTTGAAGAGTCTGGAGAAGTCTTTCGCTGCCCGTGCACCAAAAGGGTTTGAAGACATTCACACCTATATTTATCCACCGCATGTTCTCCAGATAGGCGAAGAGGCCGTTGATGCTGAACTCTTCGACATGCAGGGCAACAGGCATCATCTCCTTGAAGGCCTGTCGGATGGCCGTTACCTGCTACTCGATCTCTGGGGCATCGGCTGCGGTCCATGCCGGATGTCTGAACCAGAGATGCGTGAAGCCTATGGGCGAATGAAGGATAAGCTGGAAATCGTCGGCATCTGTCAGGATGATCTCTCCACTTGGAAAACCAACGACTTCAGTAAAAGCATCGTATGGAAGAACTGGAATGACGGCAAGAAGGGAAGCAGCATCAGCAGCAGATATTGCGACGAAGGTGCCATACCTTATTACATATTGATTTCACCCGACAAGCGCATCGTGACGAAGGCTGTGGGCTATTATCCAGGAATGTTCTTGGGGTTGGCCGATGCCGTCAACGGGCTTATCGTCAAGCAAGACAACAGCGCCAACTACCAATTGTCCATTCGGAAGGTTGAAGCCAATGCCAAAGGCACCACCGTCGGTTTCCGTTATTATAGCCATAAGGAGTATTGGTTCCGCATCGTCAAGGATTCCTACCTCGAGGCCAACGGCAAGAAGTATAAGCTGACAGCAGCCGACGGAATCAAGCTTGACGAGAACAACTTTACCACCGTGAAAGCAACGGATGCCACCGAAGACTTCGTGAGTAACTTGAGCTATTCAGACTTCACGCTTACCTTCGAGCCGTTCGATACCACGCCAGAGACTTTCAACTTCAAAGAAGGTGACGGAGAGCGTGCCTTTGTCATCCGCAACGTCTCTTTGAAATAACAACGTAGCCCCAGGGTAGTGGGGATTACTAAGTACTATAATTATTATTAGGTTCATTTTGGTTATGGCATGGGTCGCAGCGATGCGGCTCATGTCTTGTTTTT
Source organism: uncultured Prevotellaceae bacterium (assembly GCA_900320565.1). Classification (GTDB taxonomy): domain Bacteria; phylum Bacteroidota; class Bacteroidia; order Bacteroidales; family Bacteroidaceae; genus Physcousia. Next base: position 1,004 of record ONSR01000119.1, on the reverse strand, counting down.
GCTTGCCAACGAAAAAAGTTATGAAATAGTGCAATGTTTTTTCGTTTTTCGTGTATATATGAGTAGAAGAGCTTTAACATGGAACTAGAGACAGAACTGTTCATAGAGCAACTGCGAAAGGGAGACCGCGCTGCCTGCCAACGGCTAGTGGGCGACTTAGGACCCTCTGTGTTCCAGATGGTACGCCGCATCGTAGAGCGGCAAGAGGATGCCGAAGAGGTCTGGCAGGATGTGTTTGTGAAGGCATTGCGAGGCATCGGCGGCTACGACAACCGAAAGGCATCGCTCTCGACCTGGCTCTGTCGGATTGCTTATCATGAATCGCTCAACTTCGTAAGAACCAGAAGACCGGACATCGTCTATATGGACGAGCATGACCTGGGACTAAACGGCCTCGATGATGCGCCCGAAGAAAGCGCTTACGACAGCCAAACAGTCCAGGCACTCGAAGAAGCCCTGGAAATGCTCCCTCCACACGAGCAGGCCGTCATCACGATGTTCTACTACGACAATATGAGCCTCGCCGACATAGCATACATCACGGGCTCCATCCCCTCGACAATAGGCTCACAACTGAGCCGTATCCGCAAGAAACTCTACCGAATCATTAAATCAAAGTACGCATGAACGAAAACGATCTTTACACAATAATGCAAAGGGATGACAACCTTCGCGAAGCCATCCGCCGCCGCGAGCAAAAGCAGCCAACGATGCCTGCTGACCTGAACGACCGGCTGATGAAACGATTAGGGCCCACCCCCACCCCCTCCCGAAGGGAGGGGAGAATCAAAAGCCTCCCCTATTGGGGGAGGTTGGTGGGGGCCGCCGCTTGCCTGCTCATCATCATTGGCATAGGTGTAGCATTAATGCCATCAAAAAAAAGCCCCAGTTCTGGCGAATTTGCTATTCGACAGGATGGAGTCGGGGATTTGAAATCCCCGGAAGCAATAAAGAATCATCGGATTGCAAATCCTAATACTCAAGACAGCCGAATTACAAATTCG
>ONSR01000092.1 GCA_900320565.1 uncultured Prevotellaceae bacterium | reverse complement strand
ACTGTTTGAGTGCAAGGGTGAGACCTACGTCAGCGTCGTACCCTCCAAGGAAATGCTGGCCGTGCGTGGCGCAAAGGTAAAGCAGCCGTCAGAGGCCTGTGAGATAATCATCGACGTGAAGAAGCAGGCAGAGATAGTACTCTCAAATGCAAAGGGCGAGCAGGTCACGATGAAGTACGACGGTCTGAAGCAGACGTTCACAATGGACCGCACCAAAAGCGGCGACGTGAGCTTCAGCGATGCGTTCCCCTGCGTGACCGAGGCTCCGACTTACGGCACCATCAAGCAACTGCGCATCTTCATCGACCGCTGCAGTATTGAGGCTTTCGACGCCGACGGCAAAATGGCGATGACCAATCTCGTGTTCCCCTCTGAACCATACAATAATATAAAGGTAAAGAATGGTATGTTTACAGTTTACGGTTTACAGCTTACAGATAATATGTCTGTGAACAGCGTACAAACCAAGTAATCATCTGTAAACTGTAAACAATAAACTGTAAACAGTAAATAAATATGGGTAATCAAAACAAATCCATTTATCTGATTCCTGTGATGCTCTGCTTCTTCTGCATGGGCTTCGTGGATCTGGTGGGCATTGCCTCCAACTATGTGAAGGAAGACCTGGGGCTGACGGACTCTGTAGCCAACGTATTCCCCTCGCTCGTGTTCTTTTGGTTCCTTATCTTCAGCGTGCCCACGGGTATGCTGATGAACAAGATTGGTCGTAAGAAGACTGTGCTGCTCTCGCTCGTGGTGACGGTGGTGTCGCTGCTGCTGCCGCTCTTTGGTGAGGACTTCGGCATCATGCTCGTAGCCTTCTCGCTCCTTGGCATCGGCAACGCCCTGATGCAGACATCGCTCAACCCGCTGGTATCGACCGTGATGGGTGGCGGCAACCTGGCTTCGACGCTGACCTTCGGACAGTTCATTAAGGCTATTGCCTCGTTCTCAGCACCTTATCTCGCCATGTGGGGTGCCACGATGGTCATCCCTGAGTTCGGGCTGAACTGGCGCGTGCTTTTCGCCATCTTCCTTGTGGTTGGCATTCTCTCCACGATTTTGCTCTTCGTGACACCCATTGAGGAGCCGCCCGTAGAGGGCAAACCCTCTACCTTCGTGGAGTGCTTCAAGCTTCTCGGCACTCCCATCGTGTTGCTGTCGTTCCTCGGCATTATGTGCCATGTGGGCATCGACGTAGGCACGAATACAACGGCTCCGAAGATTCTGATGGAACGCCTCGGCATGACTCTCAACGAGGCCGCCTTTGCCACCTCGCTCTATTTCATATTCCGTACCCTCGGCTGTCTCACCGGCTCCTTCTTCCTGCGTGTGCTGAAGATGCGTACGTTCTTCATCATCTCTGTCTGTATGATGGCGTTGTCCATGTGTGGCCTCTTTGTGGGCACAGAGCAGTGGATGCTCTACGCCGCTATCGCCCTCGTAGGCTACGGCAACTCGAATGTCTTCTCCATGTGCTTCGCCACCGCCCTCGAGTCGATGCCTGAGAAGCAGAACGAGGTATCGGGCCTGATGATTATGGGCCTTTTCGGCGGCACCATCTTCCCGCTCTTCATGGGCCTTTTAAGCGACGCAATGGGACAGGCCGGTGCCGTATTGGTGATGGCTGTGGGTGTCATCTATCTCTTTACGTATATTAAACAATGTTCTCGATAAGTCATGCACAGAGCCGAACTTGTTCGGACTATGTCATGGCGAGAGAACAAAAAACGAAGTTTAATTAAAAACCGCATAGAATATGAACAAACGTTATGTAGTAGGACTTGGAGAAGTCTTGTGGGATGTACTTCCCGAAGGCAAGAAACTGGGTGGAGCACCCGCCAACTTCGCCTATCATGCCGGGCAGTTCCTTGGTATGGACAACACCATCGCCGTCAGCGCACTCGGCGAGGACAAACTGGCTGAAGAAACCATCGAGGCCCTGAAGGAGCACGGCTTGAACGACCTGCTGCCCCGCGTGCCTTATCCAACAGGAACCGTGCAAGTGCAGCTCGACGAGCAGGGCATCCCCACGTATGATATCAAGGAGAATGTGGCTTGGGACAACATCCCCTTTGACGATGACATCGCTGAGATAGCCCGCAACTGCCGAGCCGTCTGCTTCGGATCGCTTGCCCAGCGCAACGTGGTGAGCCGCGAGACTATCCAGAAGTTCCTCGATGCCACGCCCGCCGATTGCATGAAGATTTTTGACATCAACCTGCGTCAGCAGTTCTACACGAAAGAAATCCTGAAAGAATCTTTCCAGCGTTGCAACATCCTGAAGATTAACGACGAGGAACTGGTACTCATTGGCCGTATGTTCGGCTATCCTGGTCTCGACATCGAGAACAAGTGCTGGCTCATCCTCGGCAAGTACAACCTCGATATGCTGGTGCTCACTTGTGGCACCAACGGTAGTTACGTCTTCACACCCGGTCACGTATCCTTCCAGGAAACGCCTAAGGTCAAAGTGGCCGACACTGTAGGAGCTGGAGACTCTTTCACCGGCTCGTTCGTGGGCAGCATCCTCAACGGCAAGTCCGTGCCTGAGGCCCATCGTACCGCCGTTCAGGTCTCCGCCTACGTCTGCACACAGAATGGAGCCATGCCAACCTATCCAGAAGAACTACTGAAATAAAGCAATCCTATTTCATTCAACGCCAGAACACATACCATGTTTGTTCTGGCGTTTTTAGTGCAATTGTTGTAGCCTATTAAACGTACGCACCTTTTAATGAAAGTTAAATACGTTAAATCTGCCCAAGCGCAAATATCACCGCGACGGTACACTTTCGAAGGCGGAAGTCATGCGAACGCAAGGAGCACTAAAGGAACACTAAAGGAACACTAAAGGAGGACTCTTGCAAGTACTCAAGCACCTCCTAAGCTCTGCCTATGGTACGCCTATGCTATGCCTATGCTACGTCTAAGCTCCTCCTAGGCTCCTCCTAAGCTCCTCCTAAGCTTACTCATGAGTATGGCTAGAGTATGCCTAGAGTATGGCGAAGGGCTGAGGGGTGAGGGCTGAAGGATGAGGGATGAGGGCAAAAGTCAAAAGTCAAAAGTCTAAGGTCTAATGCCTGATGTCAATTGTCAATTATCAACTCTCCCCCATCGCGCCAGCCCAAAGCCGCCCAAGGCTCCTCGATTTCTGGGCCTTGCCCCAAGATTTAAATTAATTTGTTTGATTTCTTGCGAAGCAATTCCCCCAAGCCGCGCAAGCCCAACTATCAACTGTCAACTATCAACTGTCAACTATCAACTGTCAACTATCAACTGTCAACTATCTCTTGTTGATTTCCCTGAGTTTGCCGAGTATCTGGGCTGCCCAAGTGTCGTCGCCTGCTTTCTGGTAACGGCAGTTGCCTGTGGAGGAGGGGGTGAAGAGGGTGCTATATTCGGGGGTGAGGGTGACGGTGCCGCGCTCGGAGAGAAGGAACTGCCCGTCGCCTTCTACGGCCTGGATGACTGGCATCACGTCCCACATTCGCTGGCCGGTGTCACAGTTGCATTTCTCGTACACCAGTTTGATGGGGTGGATGTCTGTCCAGGAGATGTCGCTGATGACTTGCTCGGGCAGGTAGTTCACGGCTTGGCCTACCTCCATGGGAGAGAAGACCATATCGACGTCTTGGGGCCAGAGACGGAAGAATTCGTGTGAGAAGGCGCTGGCTTGCTGGAAGTTGAAGTCGGGTTCTTCTGCATCACCAAAGACACCGCCCTGCATGTAGATGCACTTCACCTTGCGCCGCACCAGCTCAACGCCATTGAGGGGCGAATACTCGTCGGCAGAAGACTGCAGGAGCTGTGAAAGGCTCGTGACGAAGCCTGTGCTGATGATGCTGACGGAGTGGTCTTTTTGCTGGGCTAAGAGCTGGCGGTAGAGTTGCCAGCCATCGGGCAAGGCGCTGTAGTCGCTGACGGTGCGCTGGAACAGGGGACGTTCCTGAGCGTCTTTCAAGTGGGCGATATGTGCATAGTCAATCCATACCTGAGGTTGAGAGACGCCGTGACGCACCAAACCGATGGGCACGTTTCCATACCCGAAGTAGGTGTTCATGACATCTGCGAATGCGGCATTGTCTTCGCCTTCGCGGTCCACAACGACTCCTAAGAGTGTGCACTTCTGCTGGTTGGCATAGTGATAGAGCATCTCCAGGGCGAAGAGGTCATCGGTGGAAGAGCAGATGTCTGCATCGAGGATGATGGCTGGCACATCAATTTCTGGTTGCTGCGGGGCATTGTCGGCACGGCTACAGGCTGCCAACAGGCTGATGACGATGAGCGGGAGGACAGCCAGAAGCTGCTGCAGGGTTTTGGTGGGTCTCATAGTTGTTCTTTGGGGTTAATGGATGGACACTCTTTTGTGTTTCGACGGCAAAGGTAGTGGAAAAAAACCATAATTCATAATATTTAATTCATAATTCACAATCTTAGATAGTTGACAGTTGATAGTTGACAGTTGACATTAGACATTAGTCATTAGACCTTTGACATTTGACATTTGACATTAGACCTTTGACCTTAGTCATTAGACATTAGACATTAGACATTAATTTTGT
>ONSR01000098.1 GCA_900320565.1 uncultured Prevotellaceae bacterium | reverse complement strand
CACCGCACGTGGCAGGACCAACAGGGTCAAATGCGCCATGAGAACACGTTCTACATTACTGACATTCAAGCACTCTAATCATTAATCGAGTCGAAGGTGTGAGCGGAGGAAACGTAACCGGTATAATTGAGCTCAAACTAAAAACTTCGCTTTCTCCTGACACTCACAAACTATCGACAAGATTATGAAAAAGTTTATTTATATTCCAGGTTTTCTGGCCATCGTTGCCGGACTGTTGAGAGGAGAATCGTTCGAGGGTAGACTGTTTATCGACAAGGAGACCCATGTGTTAACCCTGAAGCTGTGGAAACGTAAGGCGCCTAAGTACTACAACTATAACAAGGTGGCCGAAACAGACTACGGAAGTATGTGGAAGTCGGAGCAGCATCTGTTGTGGCGTGAGAAATATCCCCTGAGTATGGGTATGGGTCCAATGCTTTCGGCTATGGAGGCAGACAAGAATCAGGCGAAGCAGGCTGTTGTGGACGAATACATTATTGATAACGCATAATAATCTAATAGTATGTCAAGAATTGATTTAGGAGACAACATCAAGAAGCCCAAGACCGTGCCTGCCACGGTCGAGGGTTTCAACAAGCGAGTGGATTCGAAGAAGACCGGTCGCATCTGTGCGGAACTGGCTGACATCTTGGAACAGCAGTTGAGGGGCGAGCTGTCGAAGGAGGACTATAAGACGAAGAAGGCTGAAATCAAGCTGGGTGATTCGTTCTACACGCCTCATGCACACTTCCTGAAGGGCTACAAGAGCAACGAGGGTGAGCCTGTGGATTCGGGCAAGGCCGTCATAGATCTGGACGGTTGTGCTGACTTCGAACAGCTTTACGAAAGGTATCTGAAGGGGCACGAGCGTGAGTGGGGCATCAATATGGTGAACTGGTCGGTGAGCAAGACGGGTGGTCATGTGCTGTTCGACATCCCAGAGGGGCTGACGCGCCAGGAGGCTCAGGCATGGCTCAGCCACAAGATGGGCGATGTGGAGTACGACAAGGCGGTGCACGAGCAGGAACGAGCCATCTATTTGCCCTGTAGGGAGTATATCCTGTATCTGGACGAGGAGCTGATGTTCAGCGACGAGCTGCATCCGGCAAAGGTGAAGTATGATGGAAGAAGTAAGATGGATGATGGAAGTGAAAAACCATCAGACATCGACCATCAGACATCAGCCATCGTAGAGCCTTCGGCTCGGGCACTGGCAGCCTTTGACGAGACGCTGAAGATGACGGAGCTGGACTTGGAGACGCTGAACCGCGAGGGGGTGCGACACAACACGCTGAAGCTGCTCCTGCCGACGCTCTGCCAGATGATGCCGCAAGGGGAACTGCTGGGGGTACTGCAACAGAAGATGCCCGAATACTCGAAGGAGGAGGACTGCAGGGCGCTGGTAAGCAACTTCTACGAGAAGTATGTAGACCAGAACCGACCGATGAACCTGAAGCAGAAGGAGGTGTTCCTGAAGTCGCTAAAGGCAACGGAAGACTGCACAGCAGAACCGACCCCTTTGTGTAAAACGCCCACCATCACGATTAACATCAACCAGTTGCCGACGGGACTGAAAGAGAGTCTGAAGCCCTATCCGCAGAACATGTGGCCAGCGTTGATAGTAGGGCAGATGCCTGCCATGATGGCTCTGGCCGACGGGGTGAGCTACCGTTATTGTGACGGCAAGACGGGCTGGCTGGGAGGTATGGCCATCATCCTTGGCGAACAGGCCTCCAACAAGTCGTCCATCGAGGAAGCCGTAGAGCGTTGGCTGGTGGACCTGCGCAGGGAGGATCAGGTGGTCAGAGACCGTGAGGACAAGGTACGCGAGGCCAACAAGCGCCGCAAGGCTAACGAGCGGGCACAGGAGCCTCCGGCAGGGGTTGTCAGGGTGGTGCCCATCACCATTTCGTGCTCGAAGCTGCTGAAGCGTCTGAAGCAGTCGCAAGGCCATAGCTTGTACTCGATATGTACGGAGGCGGAGACGCTGATCAAGAGCAACGGCAGTGGTGCGTGGGCCCAGAAGTGGGACATCTACAGAAATGCCTTCGGAAGGGAGCGATGGGGTGTTGACTTCAACTCAGACCAGTCAGAATCGGGCGACGTCAATGTGGCCTATTCGTGGACACTGCTCGGAACGCCAAGAACCGTGATGAAGATGTTCAAGGGCAAGAACGAGTCGAACGCTGAAAACGGACTGTCGAGCCGTATGATGCTCTCGGAAATGCCCGACACGATGTTTGCGAAGATTACGGTGTTCAAGGAGTTGTCGGAAACGGATGCCAGCCGTATCAGCGAGGCTGCGTCCCTGCTGCGAGGGGCCTCGGGCTTCTACGACACCCCACGCCTGCGCAAGGCTATCGACAAGTGGCTGGAGGACAAGCGCATAGAGTCGTCGCTGAACATGGATGTCATCAAGGACCGTTTCCGTCGCCGTTCGGCCCTGATTGGATTCCGTTGTGGAGTGGTGTTCATGCTGCTGGCGGGAAAAGAGTCGAATGCCTGCGTTGACTTTGCCGTGAAGATGGCGGAATATACCTTGCAGATGCAAATGAAGATATTCGCACCTCTGCTGACCAAGTTCCTCCATGAAGGGAACGACGACGGCATCAGCACTTCGGTAAACGGCAGCATCTTCGAGAAATTACCCTCTCCGTTCGACCTTCATGAGCTGCGCCGCCTGAAAGGTAACGAGTTTTCCGAGAATACACTATACAGTATCATCAGTCGCTGGAAAAATGAAGGCTGGATAGAGAAGAAGGGGAAGAGTATGTGGGTTAAGAAAAGGTGATTTCTTGCATTCTTGCAATCTTGCATTCTTGCACAGGGCGTTTACAAAATAAAAAATAAGAAATAAAAATGAAAAGTGAAACTATCAATCTCTCGCCACACTTTACGCTGGGAGAGCTTTGCAAGACAAAGACGGGAATTGAGAACGTGCCCAATGAGGCACAAGTGGAGAACTTAAAGCGGCTGTGCCGTTGGCTGGAGCAGTTGCGCAGGCGGTGGAATAACCTGTATGGCGATGGTGACGACCCGATTATCATTAACTCGGGATTCCGAAGCCCAGAGGTCAACAAAGCGGTAGGGGGCGTGCCTACGAGCAACCACCTGACGGGCTGTGCCGCGGACATCCGCTGCATCGGGATGGAACAGGCGTTGCGCTATGCAGCGATTCTGTTGGATATCAGCGATCTGAACCATGAGGACTATGACGAACTGCTGATAGAGAAGAAGAGCACCGTCGTCTGGATTCACTTCGCAGTCCGTCCTAAGGACAATCGCAGGCGCACAAACTTCAAACGTTAAACAAGGCAAAGAGGGCTGCATCCACAAGGTGCAGCTCTCTTCTATCAAAAGGACGGTCCACATGATATAGATATTCGTCCAGGTGAAACTATCTTTATCCCAGTCGGATGATGTCTGAGCAGAGGTCGCTGACGGCAGGACGGTGGGTGATGAAGATCATGGTCTTGTCCTTGCAGAAGTCGAAAAGGCGACGGAAGAGCTCCTGCTCGGTGTCGCTGTCGAGCGA
>ONSR01000005.1 GCA_900320565.1 uncultured Prevotellaceae bacterium | reverse complement strand
ATAGGGGCGACTGGGGTCCGGAGTATGCTCCGGAGAAGCCACTGAATGTGGCTTCGGCCCCACAAAGGGGAGCGAGTTTCCACTCGCGACGGAGGAAGAACAAACGCCCTATAGGGGAATGGCCAACGCCCTATAGGGGAATGCAAACTCCCCTATAGGGGAATGAGCAACGCCCTATAGGGGAGTAAACAACGCCCTATACCTCTTTATTCAAAAAACACTACTTCTTTAAGAAACACTCTTGCATTTACATCGAACTATGGAAACGCTTATTCAAATCACCGGCCTGCAGTACGACTGCACGGATGCTGACATCGCTGTCGTGATGACAGAACTGGAGCAGCAGAAACCCGAGATGCTGCTCGTCACGGAACAGACACAAGACTTCGGCATCATCGTCCGCGCCCTCAGGGGCACCACATATCGCGGCGTCGTCAGCCGCTTCGACCTGGAACGGGTGCTCGCCATGATGAGGCACGATAGCTCTTCGGTCCTCGTGACACAGGTGACGGAGACCGACCAGGAAGGACGCTGCTACACCGTTCGCGTCAGAGGAAACTACCCTACCCCCGACAGCACTTCCGCCGATGCTCCAGACATCTGGGCCGACTGGAAATGGACGGGTGCTCCGATGCTGAACAGTTCCGACGACGACCGGCGACTCGACGTCAGCCTCAAAGTAGCGATGACCGAACTCACGCACAACGGAAGCATCAGCAAGCAGACACTCCTGGAGCACCTGAACCGCATCCTGCTGCTCGCCAGATGGGACGTCAGCCGAGAAACTCAGGAACAGCTCGAACAGACACGACGACTGGTAAGCAGCCACGCCGACCAGGACGTCCGAGCCCTCGCACCACAATTCCGGCACACGCTCTCCGCCCTGGGCAGCAAGAAACGCACCGTAGAATTTCAGGAGATACACTTTCCCGAACTCTGCCGAAGCACAGAGGCCGCACAGATGCACCGCCAGTGGTGCTCCCTCCACAAAGCCCAGTTGACAAGCATCAAACTTTGGCAACAGACCATCATGCAGCAACTGGAAACCATCGAAGCCTGCCTCCTCAAACTTCCGGCCGACCTCTGCTACCAAAAAGACCTGTTCGGCGAACTCATGCACCGCCTCATCTACCTGAACATACCACGCCGCAAACTCCAGATGCTGCAGTCGGCCCTTGTCCTGCAACAGTGTCTGCGCCGTCAACTGGGACTGTCCGACGACGACTCCGCAAGCCTTCTCGACAAAAGGGAACGCGATCTGGCTCTGCAGCTCGCACCCATCTTCTACGGAAACACCGACGATGCCCGCGAATTCCTACTGCTTGCAAGAGGACAGAAACCGTCGGACATCACAACACTCGTCACACTATGGGTCAGGGATAAACGCATCTGCGCCGCAAACTGCCACCGCCCGCTCTGGACCATCCTCCACGAAGCAGGCATCTACACAGCCACCGAATCAAACTGGAACATGCACCTGGACATCAGGAAGGCTTGGCGATGACCAGCAAAGGCCCGTCAAAGGCAATCTCACCACTGGCGCGCATCCCATCGATGACCTCCTCAAGGAGTGCAGGATTGAAGCCGGCAAGGTCTAGGTCATAAGCATTGCGAGGACCCTCCCGAAGCTGGCTGAGGATGTGATTTCTCAGAGCCTCCTTACCTTCTGCCGGCTGCGACGAACCCTCATTCCTGCGGATGCAGACATCGCAGATGCCGCAATCGTGGTCCGCTTCCTCACCGAAATAGCGCAACAGCATGCGGCTGCGACAACAATTGCTTTCCTCCTCGGCATACTTCAACATTGCACCCATGCGCTCCTCATAATGCCTCCGTCGCTCCTCATAAACAAGTCGAGGAAGATACACCTTCTCCTTATCGACACGACGAGTGCGGAAGGTGACGCAGGGCAAATGCTTTCGAGGAATAAACGAAATGAGGTGAAGCTTCGACAGACGAATGAAGGTCTGGTAAATGTCGTCAACAGAAAGACCCGTATCGCTGCTCAGCAAACCCTCATCTATATAGACATAATCGACGAAGATGCCGCCATAATGACGCAACACAGAGAGGACAAGCCGCTCCTCCGACGGAAAGAGCGCACCGAAAAGCTCGCCTCGAGTGACGTCTATACGCAGTCGGCTGGACGCTTCCTCCTCGTCGCGATACTCAATGTAGCCAGCCTTGTCCAGCAAGTCGAGCGCACTGACGAGCGTAGTCGGGTAATAGCCAAAGGTGCTGCAGAACTTCTCGAGGTTGAACTCACGCATGACATTCATGCCCTCCCCCTCGGCGATGCCCAGAAAGCAGCACAGCAACTCGTAAGCATTACGCACATAATCGAGTTCAGGAAACTGGTGCGACAGCCGACGCGCCACTATCTGTCGCTCCTTCCCCAACGTCAGCAGAATAGCATAAGCCTTCTTCCCGTCTCGACCCGCACGGCCGGCCTCCTGAAAGTAGGCCTCTATGGAATCCGGTATATCTGCATGAAGCACCAGACGCACATCGGGCTTGTCGATGCCCATACCAAAGGCGTTGGTAGCCACCATAATGCGGAACTCGTCACGCCGCCAGCGCTCTTGACGCTCGTTCTTCTGTGCGGCATTCAAACCCGCATGGTAGAAAGTGGCAGAGAAGCCTAATGCATTGAGTTGTTCGGCCAGTTCCTTACACTTCCTCCGGCTGCGGGTATAGACGATGCAACTGCCGGGAATGCGCTCCAAAGCACGCACGATGCCCTGCAGCATATCGTCTTCCCGACGGACGATATATGCCAGGTTGCTTCGCGCAAAACTCATCTGCAGAACATTCTCCTGGCGGAACTGCAACCTCTGCTGTATGTCCCTTACCACCTTAGGAGTGGCCGTAGCCGTAAGCGCAAGGATGGGACGGTCGGGGAAGAACTCTCGAATCTTCGATATCTCCAGATAAGACGGGCGGAAATCATAGCCCCATTGGCAGATGCAGTGTGCCTCATCGACCGTGATAAAGCTGACCTTCATGCGACTCAGCTTATTGACAAACATCTTGCTCTCAAGCCTTTCGGGCGAGACATACAGGAACTTGTAGGCATCGAATATGGCGCTGTCCAAGATTCCCAACACCTCTTCGCGCGACATATAACCGGTGATGTAAGCAGCCCTTATGTTGCGTTTGCGCAAAGCCTCAACCTGGTCCTTCATCAAGGAGATAAGCGGCGTGAAGACAATGCAGACGCCCTTCATCGCAAGGGCAGGCACTTGGAACGTTATACTCTTTCCCCCACCCGTCGGCATAAGGCAAAGTGTGTCGCGCCCCTCAGCTATGCTCTCAATGACATCACGCTGGATGCCTCGGAAATCATCATAGCCCCAGTACTTCCTGAGTATCTCCTGATACTGTGTCATAGCAGAAACTACTTGCCTATCCAGGCTTCAGGATTGAGTTTGGCTGTCTCCTTGCGCAGCTGGAAATGCAAGGTGCAGTTGCCGCTGCCATCGTCGGCAACCGTTCCCAAGATATCCTTCGCCTGCACCTTCTGCCCTTTCGTGACGATGGTGCTGGAGAGGTTGCAATAGACAGAGATATAACTGCCGTGACGAACCAAGACGTTTCGGGTGCCGCCGAACTGGAAAACACTCGACACAACACCATCGAAGACCGCACGGGCACGGGCTCCAGGACGGCCGATATAGTTTGTGCCCTTATTGTCAAGCTGGACATTCTTCATTCCCGGCACATTATAAATGCCGAAGCGACTGCCCAACATATATTGTCCGGTAATAGGCACAGGCAAACGCCCCTTGTTCTGTTCGAAAGTTCCATTGAGTTGACGGTCCTCCGCAGTAAGCCATGTGCCCGACTTCGCTGGCGTGGAAGGCTTCGTCTGCTGCTTTGGAGCAGACGTCGCAGCAGGTTTCTTGCCCGCTTTCTCTGCTTCTTTTGCCTTACGGGCCGCTTCCGCAGCAGCCTTCTTACGAGCCTCCTCTTCGGCCTTCTTTCGTGCTTGTTCTATCTCGTAGGCAATGACTTGCTCAATCTTCTTATCGAGGGCTGCTATTTGCTTCTGCTGTTCTGCCACCTTGCCCTGCAGTCCGCTCTCCTTCTTCTTAAGGCCCGCCACCTTCTGCCGCTCTTGAACTTGTTGCACGTTCAAGTCCTTGCGCTGCAACATCACCTCGTGCAGGACACCGTTCTTCTGGCTTTTCGCCGAAAGCAAGAGGTTTTGAGCATCGAGCAACTCTGCCTGCTTCTGCAAGATCTGCTCGCCGAGGTTCTGCTGATAGCTGGCATATTCATGAGCGAAACGCGCCCTCCTGTACATCTGACTAATAGTCTTTGCTGAAAGGACGAACACTATAGGATCATTATTAGAGCGCTGCGTCCTGGCATACCGCACGGCAGCCTTGAGGCGTTGGCGTCGTGTACGAACCTCACTATCCAGCTCCGTGATGTTCTTCTGCAGGCGGATGATGTCGGCTTCGAGGTCGTCGAGTTCCTTTTCAAGCTGATGGATGCGCGAAAGCCTATTGTTCATCTGCAGTCCCAGGAAGTCCACGTTCTGCTGTCCTGTCTTCACCTGTTTCCTCGTCTGGTCAAGTTGTGACTTGGATTTCTGCAGTTCAGTCTTCAACTTAGACTGCTGTTGCTGCAAATCCTTCACTTTCTTGCTGTTTTGGGCGGCAAGAGGAAGTGCAAAGATAGCACAAAGGAGGAGAGCAAGAAGCTTATTCGTCATATCTGCTAAGAGTATTATCTGGTCAGTTCCATTATGCGTGAGAGGAGTTCATCTACTGAGACTTCCGTATAACGCGCCGAGAGTTGTGTACGCTTCTCCCACTCTGAATCGATCCTCAGGTTAGAGAGCGTGAGGTCTGCCTTAATAGGTTTGCTACCGTTGGGGATTGTTATGTGATGCTTGGTGGGGAGGTTTCTTCCTGCAAGGCTTACGAAGTCCGTACGTTCCCAGCCTGAGTAGTTGTATGTTTGCTCGTCCCAGAAGAAGGTCTGGATAGTGTAGAAATCGACGTCGCTATTCCTTAGGAACGACACATCGCCATAGGATGCCTTGACATATTGCCTTCCCATCTTGTCGACGACCATGAAGTAATCGGGTGTCATCTCGATGCGAGCCACCTCGAGAACGCCAAAGGTGACGAGGGAGAGCTGTATGACATCGTTTCGCTTCATACGCAGCGTGCCTCCGACAGTAGTGCCTCTTCCGCCCGAGGAGAGTTCCATGCGGACCTTGGCTGTGATGCAAGTTTCTTCCTGCTTACTGGCATCTGCGGGTTGATTGTCTGCCGTGGTGGGAGATGTGGTGATGGTCGTCTCGCCTGGAACTGTGGTGGACGAGGAGACGGCATGCTTTTTGCTTCCACAGGCGGCGAGCAGCAGGCAAAGCATCATTATGGAGAGTCGTGTGATTGCTTTCATCTTGTTTACCTATTTAATATATTTCTTACGTTTAATCTTCTTTTTGAGTAGAGGCGTGCAGGTGTCGTCGTCTTTCTGTTTGGCAAGTTTCCAGAAGCGGAGCGCCGTTTCGAGTTCGCCGAGGTTGGCATAGATGTCGCCTGCGTGCTCGATGAGGTTGCCCATGAGCCGCTCGTCGGCCAGGAGTTCTTCGTCAGTCTTGTTGGGATTGACGACTTTGTCCATGTAGGAACGGGCATGAGAATAGTCTCCCTTCTTGAAGAGTATCCAGGCATAGGTATCGAGGTAGGTGATGTTTTCCGGCTCTTGGCGGATGGTGCGATAGCTCATTTCCTCGGCCCGGTCGAGCTGTTCCTCCTTGAGGCTGAGGTAGTAGGCATAGTTGTTGAGGCACATGATGTTGTCCCCCATATAGACCAGCGCCGAGTCGTAAGCCGCGAAAGCTTCGGTCTCTTTCTGTTGCTGATAATAGATGTCACCCAGCACTCCGAACACATTCGACACGAGACGTGGCGAGACGAACTCTGTCCGGACGCGAAGTCCTTGCTGCAGGACGTCCGTAGCATCCGTATATTTCTTCTGCTCGGCCAGTGCCATGCCGAGGTAGTAGGCATAGGCTATCTCCTCGGGATGGTAGTTGAGTCCGCGCCGGCTGATGTCTTCCACGCCCTTCTCATCGTTCTTCTCTGCATAGTATTGCAGCAGTTCGCGGAGTGCCGTCTCGTTGCCCGGCTCCACTTCGAGCACTTTTCGCATGGTCTCGCAGATAGCCTCTTGGGATTGCTTTCTATAGACCTGATAGGCGGCCTTCATGATGAGCACCTGAGCATCCTGCTGCGGACGGGCGAGCAGAGTGTCGAAGGCGGCCTCGAGCCGTGGTGCATACGTCGAGTCGCTCTGTACGTCGGCGATGTACGACCGCAACATCAGCACACGGAGTTGTGTGGGGGAATCGGCGAGGAAGAGCAGAGAGTCGCGCATCGCATTGTAGCGGTCGTCCTGCCGGCTGTCGCGCAGGTAGTCCAGCGTGGCAAGCTGAAGGTTCGTGTTTGTCGGCTCCTTCTGTCGCACCTCGTCGTATATCTGGAGTGCCCTTACGGTATCTCCGGCCAGCATGTATTGGCTACCTACCACTACACGCAGGTTCATGTCGTGCGGAGCGTCGTCGCAAAGTGTCTGCAGCTGCACGAAGGCTGAGTCCAACTGCCCTTTCTCCTTGTACAGCCTGAACTTCTCGACGCTCACCTGCGGGCTGAATCCTTCGAGCAACTCGATGCGGTCGAGCACTCCGATAGCCTTGTCCGTGTCGCCGACTGTGCTGTAGAGTTGTGCCAGTTGCGACAGGATGTCGCTTCGTCTGGGCTGCAGCGACGCCATCTTCTCCAAGACAGGGATGGACGACTCAGCGTCGCGCTTGTTCAGATAGAGCGCGGCGAGCGTCTCCAGGTAGTAGGGATTGTTGGCATCGCGCTGGCAAGCCTGACGGATGTATGCCGTGCCGATGCTGTCCGAGCGCAGGTACAGATAGAGCAAGCCAATGTTGTATAGCGCCTCGGGCGCCTCGGGATTGATGTCGAGACAATGGCGGTAGAGGTCCATCGCCGACGAGAAATCCTCTGCAAGGCGGCACTTCTCGGCTTCCAGATAGAAGTAGTCGAAGTTGGTCTGAGCACTAACGTCTGTTACAAACAGCGTGAGCAACAAGTTTGTTATGATGAGTATTCTTTTCAATATCAGTTGGTTATTGTTTCCTTGCAAGGGAAGTTGAATATGCTCCAGCCGACGCCATTCACTCCCCTATAGGGCGTTGGTCATTCCCCTATAGGGCGTTAAGCATTCCCCTATAGGGCGTTGAGCATTCCCCTATAGGGCGTTTATTTCGTACCGCTATGGCCGAAGCCACCAGCACCGCGTTCCGTTTCCGACAACACCTCCACGGGTTCCCACTCAGCCTGTTCATGACGCGCTATCACCATTTGTGCGATGCGTTCGCCGTCGGCAATGAGGAAGGGTTCGTCCGAGAGGTTGACCAGGATGACACAGACTTCGCCACGATAGTCGGCATCAATGGTGCCCGGAGTATTCAGCACGGTGATGCCATGCTTGATGGCCAAGCCGCTGCGAGGACGCACCTGTGCCTCGAAACCAGGAGGCAAGGCCATGAAGAGCCCTGTAGGAACAAGGCGTCGTTCCATTGGCCTCAATTCGATGGGCGACTCTATATTCGCACGAAGATCGACGCCTGCCGACTGCGGCGTGGCATACTGTGGCAGCGGATGATGGCTGCGATTGATTATCTGTACTTTCATTGGATTATATATTATTATACGTCGGGTAGGCTCATGCCATTTATTTTGCGGTAAAGGTCGAGCGCAAAGACATCGGTCATCCCCGAGATGTAGTCCAGGACGGCCATGATTCGCTCGTAGAGGGTGGGCGCCAAGATGTCGTACTGCGTGCTGACGCGACTGATGAGCAAGCGCGAGAAAGCACGGTCGGAATGCGTGGCCGCCTGCACCATCAGGTCGGTCAAGGTCGTGATGACCTTGTAGCCGGCTATCTCTATATCGACCACATCCTTGCAATGATATATCTTTCCATAAGCCACGCGCTCGCATTGCTCGTATGCCTTGCGCGGAAGATCGTCGATGTGCTCTATGAGGGAACCCTCGAAAGTGCCGCTCAAGATGGCCTTCTCATTCTTAACAAAGACCTGAACACACTGCTGTTCCAGGCAGTTGATGACGCATGAACGGAGATAGACAATCTGCTCGTTGACGTCGTCCACCAGCTGGCTCATGCGTTTCTTGATGTGTTGCTGCTGCTCCGCAGTGAAGTAAGCGAGGAAAAGCCGCTTGGTCTCTTCCGTCGTCAGGAGCTTCAACTTATGGGCATCCTCGATGTCCATGATCTCATAGCAAATGTCGTCCGCAGCCTCAACGAGATAAACAAGCGGATAACGGGCGTAGCGGATCGCCCCCTTTGGAGCAGGAAGTTTGATGATGCCAAGCTCTTTGGCAATAGACTCATAGTCCTTCACCTCGCTACGGAAGAAGCCGAACTTGCGCTTGTCGCCTGCCAAGTCGGACGTGAAAGGGTACTTCACGATGCTCGCCAGCGTGCTGTACGTCATGACGAAACCGCCCTTGCGACGCCCCTTGAAGTGGTGCGTGAGCAGGCGGAAAGCATTGGCATTACCCTCGAAGTGTATGATGTCCTCCCACTGCCTGGGCGAGATGCCGTCGCCCGTCTCAGGGCAAATGTAATCCTTCAGGAACAGCCCGCCACCTTCACTAAAGTAGGTTCCTATAGCCGTCTCGCCACTATGACCGAAGGGAGGGTTTCCCATGTCGTGGGCAAGGCAGGCGGCCGATACGATGTTGCCCAGTTCCGTGAAATGTGTACTGTAGAGCTCGGGGTGATTCTTCAGGATGAGTCGGCTGACGTCGTTGCCCAGACTACGTCCCACACTGCTGACCTCGAGGCTATGCGTCAGCCTGTTGTGCACGAAGATGCTGCCAGGCAGGGGAAAGACTTGCGTCTTGTTCTGCAAACGCCGGAAGGGGGCAGAGAAGATCAAGCGGTCGTAGTCGCGCTGGAACTCTGTCCGGTCGTCGCTCCGCTGCTGCATTCCCTCCTGCCCGAGGCGTTTGTTGGAGAGCAACTGCTCCCATTTCATCATCTCTTCCATCACTATGAACGCCTCTACTTATCGTCGGGTTTATAGAAGATCCTATTGGCTCCGCTGGTAATCTGCACCAGTTCGGGATGCTCTGCAGCGAAGGTGTCGATGTGGCGCATGCGCTTTTCCTGCAGGATTTCATCCACTGCGATGAGTATTCCCGTCTCCTCCACGTCGCCAAAACCATCGTTGATTGCGGTGCCGAACAGTTTCATCGTCGGGCTCAAGCCCATATAGGCGTTGACGAGCGGCGGTATGTTGTAACCCAAGGCACGTACTTCGTGATTGAGGATACGATAGTCCGCCTTGAAATCATCCTCGGTGAAGAGTGTCTTGAACTGTTCCGGATCGTGCCAGAACTTGAGGGGCTTCATGGGATAAATGAGGTTATCCGGGTCGGGGAAGTGTTTGTTAAGGAAGTAGAGAATCATGTCCCTTGCCATACGATCATAGCTGGGATACATTGTGAACTTGCCGAAGAGGTATCGGATGGTAGGTTCGATGACCACGATTGCCCCGAGGCCGTCCCAAAGGTTGTCGAGTGCGAAGATGCCTTTCCTGCCCCGGAGCGTGCTCTGATACTCGAGGGTGACGAAGCTTCGTCCCAGTTCGATGGTCCAGGGAGCGTACTCCTTCATGAACTTCTCCGAGAAGCGGAACATGTGGCTGGTGGCCAGGACGGGTTGTCCGTCGGGGGCTATCTGCCAGTCCTTACCGAGGATGTAGCGGTAGCCGCCTACGATCTCTTCCGTCTCAGGGTCCCAGACGAGGATTTGCTTATAGCAGTTCTCGCAAGTGTCGAACTCGTCGAGGTCAAAGCTCTTACCCGTTCCGCCGCCGGCAGCACGGAAGGCTATCTCGCGGAGGCGTCCTATCTCGCGTACGACATGCGGTGAGTCGTGCCAAGTGACAACGTAAACTTCGTTGTCGCTCTTGTTTGTCATTCGTAACTTCTTGTCGGGCGTGAGTTCTGCCTTTAGTACTTCTACAGGGATGGGTTCTGCGATGGGTTCCATTATCTTGTTGTCTTCCATTATTCTCTTTACTCTCAACTATAAACTATAAACTTTATCCTGCACCCATCTTCCCCAGTCGGTGGGTGTTTTTGTCTTGTCGAATGTCTGCCAGGGGATGGGTTTGCCGATGCGTACGACGTAGTGCTTGCCTCGGCTCCGGTACATTTCGTCGGGCAGGAGGGCCATTGCGAAATTGGGCAGATGCAGCCGCTTGCACCATCGCGCCACGTTGTAGAAGCGGTTCGAGTTCCTTCCCTCGAAGTGGATGGGCACGATGTCGCGCTCATGCTGCACGCTCTTTACGACGAACGCCTTGTTCCATGGGATGTCGCGGATGGTTCCGTCGTCTTGTTTACGACTGCAGAGTCCTGCGGGGAACATGATGACGTGGCAGTCGCTGGCAAAAGTTCCGTCCACCAGAGCAGGGAAGGAGCGGGCGTTCTTGCCAATCTTGTTGACGGGGACGCACAGGGGAGCGAGTCCCTCGAGGTTCATCAGCAGGTCGTTCACCAGGTATTTTATCTTGCCGCCATAGTGTTCGCCGATAATCCAGCCGAGGGTTACGCCATCGATTGCCCCGAGGGGATGATTCGAGACGAAGGTGTAGAGACGTCCGTCGTCGGGGAGATTCTCCGTGCCCTCCACGCTGACTTCGGCACCGACGTACTCTACGACGCCTTTGCAAAAGTCAACGCCTACCCTGCCTCGGCGCAGATATACGTTGATGAACTCCTGATGGATGATGCGAGCCAGCAGGCCTGTCAGCCATTTCGGGATGTATTTGGCTTTCTTGCCTGCACGTTCGCGAACTATTTTATCTATGTTGATTTCGTTTATCATTAGTTGATTGTTATTGGTCGGTTATTGATGAAGTAGCGTCCTCGGGGCAGTCCGCCGAGCCAGTTGGTGCCCTTGTTGAGGCGAGCCGTCAGGTAGAGTACGCCGTTCTGGTTGTAGATGGGCAGCAGCTGATTATGGTCGCTTTGTATCTGCACGACGCGACCCGTGACGCTTATCTGTACGGGATAGGCCGAGGTGCTCATCCGCCTGGACTGTGGCATTTCGGGTGATGGCATTGCCACCACGAGTGTATCGGGATTGCGACGCGCCTTGGCCTTGCGTTTGCGCACGGCACCATCGGCCGGCAAGCACAGCAGGGCAGCCAGCACGAACAGACATATTTGCAATCTCGAAGTTGCTCTCATGAAAACTTTTCCACTATCAAGCGACAAAATTACACATTTCCTAGCAAAAAGACAAATAATCGGTCGAGTTTTTCGGGCAACTATAGTAACTATAGAATATAGGTACTATAAAACCCCCAACAGAGGGGGCAAAAAATTCCCCTATAGGGCGTTACTCATTCCCCTATAGGGCGTTGGTCATTCCCCTATAGGGCGTTGGTCATTCCCCTATAGGGCGTTGGTCATTCCTCTATAGGGGGAAAAAAACGCGGCGTGCCGCGCCAGTAAGGTCGGTGTTTTACTCCTTTAGGGGATTCCAGCCTTGTGCCTTGAGCTGGTGCTCTCCGCCGTCGCGCGAAATGAGGGCCATGCCCTTGTCCTGCTCGGTGATGTAGCCGATGACGTGTATGTCTTCGAGGGCCGAAACGGTGTCGTTCATCGAGAGCGGCACGGTGAAGAGCAGTTCGTAGTCTTCACCGCCGTTCAGGGCACAGGTGCTGACGTTCAGGTTCAGCTCTTCGGCCATTGCGGCGGTCTGGTAGTCGAGGGGCAGACGCTCTTCGTAGATGCGGCAACCCGTCTGGCTCTGCCGGCAGATGTGCATGAGTTCGCTGCTCAATCCGTCGCTGATGTCCATCATGCTCGTCGGGTGAATTCCGGCCTTTCGGAGCGCCTCAATGATGTCTCCACGCGCCTCGGGCTTGAGTTGTCGCTCGAGGATGTACTCGCGGCCGCTGAAGTCGGGCTGAGCCTCGCGCAGAGCCTCCATCTGCTCCTTGCTGCCGCTGCGGCGAGCCTCCTCAACCTGGTCGTTGTAGATGGCCTTTTCCCGCTCCAAAAGTTGCAGCCCCATATAGGCGGCGCCGAGGTTTCCGCTGACGCAGATGAGGTCGGTCGGCTGGGCACCACTACGCAGGACCAGGTCCTCGCTCCGTGCCTCGCCGATGGCCGTAATGCTGATGGCCAGGCCGGTCAGGCTGGCAGTCGTGTCGCCGCCCACAATATCGACGCCCCACTTCTCGCAAGCCAGACGCATACCGGCATAGAGGTCCTCAATGTCTTCCACCTTGAACTTGCTCGAGATGGCGAGGCTCACGGTCACCTGCTGCGGCCTGGCATTCATGGCGAAGACATCGCTGAGGTTCACCATAACCGCCTTATAGCCAAGGTGTCGCAAGGGAACGTATGTGAGGTCGAAGTGTACGCCCTCCATCAAAAGGTCGGTCGTGACTACAGTTCGCATGCCTTGCGTTGGCGCAAGGATGGCACAATCGTCGCCAATGCCACGGATGGTGGACTCGTTTTTTATCGTAATATCTTTCGCGAGGCGGTCAATAAGACCAAACTCACCCAGTTCGGAAATCTCCATAAACTTCTTAAAAATGAAACAATGAAACAATGAAATAATGAAGAAAAAGCGCTCCTAAGGAGATGTCACTTTAATTTCCTCATTCTTTCATTCTTTCATTTTTTATACCTTAATCATTTCCTCGATGATGGTCGCCATGAAGGGTTGGGCTGCTTCGGCAGCTCTGAGCACCTCTTCGTGCGTAATCTTCATCGGATTCTCCATGCCGCCCAGGTCGGTGATGATGC
Organism: uncultured Prevotellaceae bacterium; assembly: GCA_900320565.1. GTDB lineage: Bacteria > Bacteroidota > Bacteroidia > Bacteroidales > Bacteroidaceae > Physcousia. The sequence goes on along the minus strand of ONSR01000005.1, from coordinate 33,829 downwards.
TCATACCGAAACACTCAATACCGCAATGGTGAGCAACAATCACTTCGGGAACGGTGCTCATGCCTACTGCATCGGCTCCCCAGCGCGCAAACATGCGGTACTCAGCCGGCGTTTCGTAGGTGGGGCCTTGTGTGGCGAGATACACACCATGCTGGACCTTGATACCGTGCTTAGCGGCAATCGCATCGGCCTTGGCAATGAGTTTCTTGGAGTAAGCCTCGCCCATGTCCAGGAAACGCGGCCCGGTCGGGACGTTGGGACCGTGAAGAGGATTCTCGGGCATGTAGTTGATGTGGTCGGTTATTATCATGAGGTCGCCAATCTGGAAGTCCGGATTGGTTCCTCCGGCTGCATTGCTGACGAAAAGCGTCTTGATGCCCAACTCGTACATCACGCGGACGGGGAACGTCACCTGCTGCATCGTCCAGCCTTCATAGTAGTGGAAACGGCCCTCCATGGCCAATACATCCACTCCTCCGAGCTTGCCGAAGATGAGTTCTCCCGCATGGCCTTCGACGGTGGAAACTGGGAAATTGGGAATCTCTTTATAAGGAAATGTCTTAAGTCTCTCTATGCGCTTTGCCAGTTCCCCAAGGCCTGAACCCAGGATAATAGCAATCGTCGGTGCGTTTGGCATCCTTTGTTGGATCCATTCAGCTGTTTCTTTTATTTTCTTGTACATAGTCGTTAATCGTTTTATCGAACTTTTCCTTTTCTTCTCGCATAATACTTATCCCGATGGGGAGTACATAAGTGCACCGCTTCACCTCCTCCGTGAGTCCCTCAAGGTGCAGGAGCCGGGCCGCATCCTTCTCTGTGGTGATGATGATATGCGGCTGGGGCAGGTCTTGCAATGCCCTGTTGATGGTATCAACATCACGCTTCGTGAAGTAATGATGGTCAGGGAATGTGAGCGTGCTCACGTGTTGAACGAACTTCCTGACGTCCTGCTCCATCTGACGAGGACCAGCGATGCCGGTCAGGAGGAGTACGTGGGTGTTGTCTTTCCTCAGCGTCTCGGGTTCGAGCATGCCGTCGCCCCAGAGCTGATGCATGGTTTCATAGGTGAACGTACTGAAGAAGAGCTGCTGATACGGCCTGACGTTCAGGGAAGAGAGGATGACCCGGAAGCCCATCGCATTGATGTGCTGCGGGCATTTCGTCACAATAATCGTCGAGGCTCGGGTGCTCGAAGAAGGTCGTTCACGCAGTCTTCCTGCAGGAAGAAGGCAGTCGTCGGAAATGATGCGGTGGTAATCGACGAGCAAAATATTATGCCCCGCCTTCACATATCGGTGCTGGAAAGCGTCGTCGAGCAGGATCACATCAACATCCTTGGTAGCCTCATCCGTCATAAGCCGCTCGATGCCTCGACGTCTGTTGGCATCTACGGCAACAATGACGTCAGGGAACTTTTGCTTTATCTGCCAGGGTTCGTCGCCGATTTCCTCAATAGAAGAAGCCGTCGTAGAGAGGATGTAGCCCTTCGTCTTGCGTTTGTATCCCCTGCTGAGCACAGCCACCCGATATCTCCCGGCAAGGAGCCGGATGAGATATTCCACGGTGGGCGTCTTGCCTGTCCCGCCCACGGTGATGTTTCCGACGTTGATAATAGGTATGTCATACGACACAGAAGGCAGCACGCCCATGTCGAAGAGGGCGTTCCTGATGTCCACTCCCAGCCCATAAAGCCAGCTGAGCGGCATCAGCCACCTGCGTATCTGTGTCATATCACCTTCCACTTTCTTCAATTCATAATTGTTAATTCATAATTCATAGTTCCTTGCGCTCTGTCTCTTGGCGTAGCCTAATTATGAATTATGAATTGTGAATTGTGAATTCCTGTTTACTTGATGTTCGGATCGAACGGCATACGAGCCTGGATGGGGTCCATCTTGCCGATACGGCGAACAAGGGCAAAGGCCGAATAGTACTCGCCAAGAGCGGCACGTATCTGGCTCTCCATGTATTCATTGGTGCTCTTGTCGAGCAGACTCATGTACCAGGGTTCGGGGCTGGGATAGCGTCCGACGGTGTACTTCTCTACCTCTGCCAGCTTAGCTGCCGCTTCGATGGCGTCGTCGAGGTTGCCCAACTTGTCAACAAGTCCTATCTTCTTGGCCTGTTCTCCTGTCCATACACGACCCTCTGCAATAGCCTTCACGCTGTCCTGAGCCATACCTCTGCCACCTGCGACACGGCCTGTGAAGAGTTCATAGCCTTGGTTGACGTAGGCTTGCAACTTGGCGGATTCATTGGCATTGAACGGTCTGCCCATTGCTCCGAAGTCGCTCATCGCGTTGGTCTTTACGACGTCGAAGCTGAGGCCGAGCTTTTGTGTGAGCAGTTCGCTTGCGTCAGGAATCATGCCGAAGATGCCGATGCTACCCGTCAAGGTCATTGGCTCAGCCCATATCTCGTTGGCTCCACAGCTGATATAATAGCCGCCGCTGGCTGCCAAGCCGCCCATGCTGATGATGACAGGCTTCTCGGCACGCAAGAGTTGTATCTCGTGCCAGATCTGTTCGCTTGCATAAGCTGAGCCACCTGGGCTGTTGACGCGGATGACGACTGCCTTTACGTCTTTGTTCTTACGCAGTTTCTGCAGGTCGGTAATTGTTTCCTTCGTAGTGATAGCGTGCTCTTGGTCGAAGCCTCTTCCCTGGCTATCGTTGATTTCTCCATAGGCATAATAGACGGCCACCTCTTCGCTGACCTTGTCTCCGAGGTTGTCTCCAGCAGCAACATCTGCAATGTTTGTGAACTTCAGGTCGTCGTCTTCACCCAGTTCGAGACGCTGCTTCAGTGCTTCCTTCACGTCGCTCAGGTAAGCGAGCTTGTCTGCGAGTTTATTTTCGATGTAGGTCTTTGCCTCGCAAAGCACGATTGTTGTGTCGGCCATGCTGTTGAGGGCGTCCACTTCGAGCTTGCGGCTCTTGGCCACGTCCTTGAGCATATTGTTCCAGATGCTGCTCAGGTAGCTCATTACTTGCTCGCGATTTGCATCACTCATCTCTGTGTTGATGTAAGGTTCTACTGCGCTCTTGTAAGTTCCAACCTTAAAGACTTGCATCTTTACGCCAATCTTCTTCATCAAACCTGTAAAGAAGATGGGCTGGCTCGACATACCACTCCAGTCAATTGAGCCGATAGGATTGAGATAGATTTCATCTGCAACAGAGCAAAGATAGTAGGCTGCACGAGAATAACTATCGCCATAAGCCACAATCCATTTGCCTGATTCCTTGAACTCGACGAGTGCGCGACGCAGTTCCTGCAGGTCGGCAGGATAAGCGCCCAGGCTTCCTGCTTCGAGGTAAATACCCTTCACGCGGTCGTTCTTAGCGGCCTTCTTCAGAGCGTCGAGTGCCTGATCGAGTCCGATAGTGAAGTCTTCTCCATAATTCAGGAAGTCCATCGGAGAGCCCTCGCCTGCTCTGTCCACGATTTCGCCCTGCAGCTTGATGCGGAGCACGCTGTTCTTAGGTACGGAGCCGCTTGTTCCTTCGTTGGCCACCATACCGGCAACGGACACGATTGTAATGATGGTGAAAATGATGCTGGTCAGGATGATACCTACTATCGTAGCCAGCACGTACTTGAAAAACTCTTTCATAAAACAGTTTATTTGGGTTAATACTTTCCTTATTATATATAGTATTGGGGAGCAAAGTTAGCAAATAATCCGTTTCCCTGCAAGGTTTTCGGCAAAAAATGACAGCTTTATGAAATCTTATGCCGTGCCTCTGCTCAAAACGCGACGTGCCGAGTTGAGCAATTCGACGTGTCGAGTTGAGCAATTCGACGTGTCGAGTTGGCAAAGATGGCACGCCGAGTTGACAAAGATGGCACGCCGAGTTGGTAAAGATGGCGTGCCGTGTTTTGAGATATGCTATAGAGAGTCTTTCGACTTCCGCAGGGCAAGTGCTGCGGAAGACCAGACGCCGAGGAGCGCTACGAGCAGGGTCTGCAGGGTGTGAACAATGAGGACGAACAAAGCGGCCTCTGTTTGTCCGACGCCATAAAGCACCAGAACGGTCTTGACAGCAAAGTGCCATGAGCCAGCTCCATTAGGTGTGGGAACCAACACGGCGAACGTGCCGACCACGAAAGCCACGAGGGCTGCCAAAGGCCCAAGCCCTGCCGTGAAGTCGAAGCAATAGAACGTCAGGTAGAAATGCAGGTAATAGCTCACCCAGATGCCTATCGAATAAAACCAGAAAAGCAGGGGATGCTCCACTTTCCTGACGGAAAGCAGGCCGTTCTTCAAGTCGGAAAGAACGGATTTCGTCCTCGATAAGAGTCGGAACCTAAGGGCAACTAACCAAACGCAAACGAGGGCCAGCAGTCCGCAAACTGCCGTCACCAGCCAACCCGCCACAGTGAACCGGCTCAGCAGGCTGCCCAAAGAGACGCCCGTCTCGCGGAAAAAGTTCAGGAAGACTGGGATTTGCGTCAGGAACGTCAGCAGGGAAAGCAGCAGGATGAGCATGGTGTCGATGATTCTCTCCGTAACGACCGTGCCGACACTCATGGTGAAGTTGGTTCCCTCGTAGCGCTTCAAGACGCCACAACGCAGGACCTCGCCAACTCTCGGCACGACGAGACTGCTGGCGTAGCTGAGGAAAACGGCATGGATGCAAGTCGAGAGCCGCGGCTTCTCACCGGTTGGAGCCAGAACCTGGCGCCATCTCATGGCTCGAAACACCTGCGCCAGAATGCCAAACGGCATGCTAAGGAGCATCCACGTCCACGACATCTTGTGCTCCAAAGCGTCCGTCAGTTCTTCCCAACCTATGCCGCGATACATCCACCAAAGTATGCCAACAGCCAAAGCTAAAGGAACACCAATCTTTATAAACTTTCTTACTCTTTGCACGTCCTAAATGAACTTTTTTTCTTATCTTTGCAGTGCAAATGTACAAAGAATTAAGGAGAATGAGAGCAGTTAAGCCAAAAAAGTTCCTCGGACAGCACTTTTTGACCGATTTGAGCATAGCTTCGCGTATTGCCGACACGGTTGATGCGTGTCCGGAACTGCCGATTCTGGAAGTTGGACCTGGCATGGGCGTCATGACTCAATACCTGGTCCAGAAGCCGCGACTGGTCAAAGTTGTCGAGATAGACTATGAAAGTGTGGAATATCTCCGCAAAACCTACCCAGATCTGGAGGACAACATCATCGAGGACGACTTCCTGAAGATGCACCTCGACCGCACTTTTGGGGGCTCGCCATTCGTCCTGACGGGCAACTACCCCTACAACATCTCCTCGCAAATCTTCTTTAAGATGCTCGACAACAAGGACTTGATACCCTGCTGCACAGGCATGATTCAGAAGGAAGTTGCGGAGCGAATGGCAGCGGGACCTGGCAGCAAGACCTACGGCATACTGAGCATCCTCGTACAGGCCTGGTATGATGTGGAATATCTCTTCACGGTAGAACCCCACGTCTTCAACCCGCCGCCAAAGGTTCGCAGCGCTGTTATACGCCTGACCCGCAACAAGACGACCGATTTGGGCTGCGACGAGAGGCTCTTTAAGCGGCTGGTCAAGACGACGTTCAACCAGAGGAGAAAGACCCTGCGCAACAACATCAAGCCGCTCCTCACGGCACTCGAAGCGGAACGACCCGCGGGGCCCGACTTCACGGCACTCCTCTCCGACCCCATCATGCAGAAGCGACCCGAACAGCTCAGCGTCCAGGACTTCATCGGCCTGACCCTAAGAATTGAAGCCTGCATCCCAGAACTATGAACTATGAACTATGAATTATGAACTATCCTGATATGCGTCTGCTCCAGCTGCTTGCCAGAACGTTCCCCAATAGTGAGAGCGCAAGCACGGAAATCATAAATCTTGAGGCAATTCTCAGCCTTCCGAAAGGTACCGAACACTTCGTCGCCGACATTCATGGCGAGCATGAAGCCTTCCTGCATATTCTCAGGAATGCCAGCGGAAACATCAAGAGGAAGGTCCACGACCTGTTCGACGAATCGCTCCCGGAGCAAGAGATGCGCGACCTCTGCACCCTCATCTACTATCCCGAAAAGCGGCTCGAGATGATTGAGGAGGGCACGGACGAAGACCTCTCCGGCTTCTACGCCCGAACCCTGCTGCAACTCATACAGGTCTGCCAGTCCGTGAGCAGCAAATACACCCGCAGCAAGGTCCGCAAAGCCCTGCCGAAACAGTTCGCCTACATCATCGAGGAACTCCTCCACGAGAGTCCGAACGACGAAGATAAAGATGCTTATGTGCAAAGGATTGTCGAGACAATCGTGCAGATAGGACAGGCCCGAAACTTCATCGTCGCTATCTGTAACGTCATCCACAAGTTGAGCATCGACCAGCTGCACATCCTTGGCGACATCTTCGACCGCGGGCCAGGGGCGCATATCATCATGGATTACCTGCTCACGCGCGACAATTTCGACCTGCAATGGGGCAATCATGACGCCCTTTGGATGGGTGCGGCAGCCGGTCAGGATGCCTGCATCGCCATCGTCTTGCGCCTCTCCTTGCGCTTCGCCAACTTGGCAACACTCGAGGAGGGCTACGGCATCAACCTCCTGCCGCTGGCCACCTTTGCCATGGACACGTATGCCGACGACCCCTGCCTGCAGTTCCAGCCCATCGGAACGCTGGCCGAAGTGAAAGGCGACGAGAAGCGGATGCGACTCATCGCACAGATGCACAAGGCCATTTCCGTCATTCAGTTCAAACTCGAAGGGCAGTTAATCAATGCACATCCCGAGTGGAACATCGACCGCCGAGGTACTTTGGAGAACATCGACCTGAGCCGCGGCACCTATCGCTTCGAAGAGAAAGACTATCCGCTGCTCGACACCCACTTCCCCACCCTCGACCCGAGCGACCCATACAGGCTGACGGCCGAGGAGCAGGACCTGATGAAACGGCTCCACCACTCCTTCCGCATCAGCGAGAAACTGCAGAAGCACGTCCGCCTGCTCTTCAGTCATGGCTCGATGTACCTGGTTTGCAACAGCAACCTCCTCTTCCATGCCTCCGTTCCCCTCAATGCCGACGGCAGCTTGCGGCAGGTCGAGATTGACGGCAAGACATACCAGGGACGCGAACTCATGCAGCAAATCGAGTTCAAGATGCGCACCGCTTATCCCTCCTCCATCGGGGGAAGCCGGAAGGGAGCCGTACGGGATTTCTTCTGGTACCTGTGGTGCGGTCCCGACAGCCCACTCTTCGACAAGAACCGCATGGCGACGTTCGAGCGTTACTTCCTTGCCGAACCCGCTACGCACCACGAAGAGAAAGGCGCTTACTATCAGCTCAGAGAAAACCCTGCCGTTTGCAGCCGCATCCTCCAGCACTTCGGAGTTCTCCCCCTTACGGGGGAGTTAGAGGGGGTCTGCCCTCACATCATCAACGGCCACGTGCCTGTCCATGCCAGCCAAGGCGAGAACCCCGTCAAGGCCGACGGCATGCTGATGGTCATCGACGGAGGTTTCTCGAAGTCCTACCACCACACGACGGGCATCGCAGGCTACACCCTCGTCTATCACAGCCGCGGCTTCGAACTCATCCAGCACGAGCCGTTCACCAGCACCGCAGAGGCCGTAGCCAGCGGCACTGACATCAAGAGCAGCAAGCAAATCGTGGAGATGATGGGCCGACGCATTCGCGTGCGCGACACCGACAAGGGCCGCCAGATTCAGGAACAGATAAAAGAACTGCGCAGCCTGCTCCACGCCTACCGCCACGGCATCATCAAGGAGAACACGAAGAAGTAAGGGATTTCCCTGCCCCGCTAAAGCATCTTTTCATCCCCTATAGGGCGTTGCTCATTCCCCTATAGGGCGTTTGTCATTCCCCTATAGGGCGTTGAGCATTCCCCTATAGGGGATAAAATTATGTGCCGTTCAGCGTTATTCGTCGGCGAGTGTGATGTTGCCTGCGCCGTCGATGCGGATGGGCGAACCCTGGATGTCGCTCTCGGTGAGTTCCTTTATCTCACGAGCCACGGCATCGCTGTTGTCCTTGCGCGGCCCTACGCCTTTCTGCTGGATGAAGGAATGTATCTTGCCCTCCAGGAAACGCCCCTTCCGGTCAATCTTTATCGTAACAACAGGAGCATAGGCCGAGATGCTGGTCAGGCTCATGCCGTAGGGGGTGCAGAAGTTGCCGAGGCTGTAGGCGATGAACTTGCCTTTATAGACCTCCATCGCACGGCAGACGTGCGGACCATGGCCGAAGACGACGTCTGCTCCATTATCGATGCAGAAATGAGTAAACTCGCGGAGGTTGCCTCTGTCCTCGCCAAGGAATATCTCCGTTCCGATAGGCAGGTGGCGTTTGTCCCTGCCTTCGGCACCGCCGTGGAAGGAGACAACCACGACGTCCGACTTCTTCTTCAGGTCGTCCAGAATGCGCCTCACGGTCGCGAGGTCCTTGTGCTTCAGCGTGTAACTGTTGTGGCCGAAGGCGCAGAGGCCGTAGCGGATGCCGTCTCGTTCCACAACAGCCGACTCCGTCCTGCCCTCGATGCCCGAGAACTTTATTCCCTGTTCCTCGAGCACCTGTTCTGTGGAGGCAATGCCCTCGGTATCGAAGTCGTTGGCATGGTTGTTGGCGAGGCTCAGGTAATCGTATCCTGCTTCGCCCAGAAGGTGCCCGTAGCTCGTTGGCATGCGGAAGGCGTAGGTGTTGGGGCCGTTACCCTTCGTGCAGTGACCGCCGTCGGTGATGGCTCCCTCCAGGTTGCCCACAGCAATATCGGCAGCCTCCGTCAACTCTTTAGTATCGAGGAAAATGTCCCTGCCGTCGTTATCGGGCAGCTGCACGCTGGGGTAGGTCGTACCCATCATGATGTCGCCACACATGGCAATGGTGAGGGTGTCCTTGTCGCTGATGACGCGACGTGCCCCGAGGTAGCGGTTATAGTAGTAGGAAGAGGCGCGGTAGCTGTCCTCTATCACGCCACGCCTGGCAGCATGAACGAAGTAGAAGTTCCCGTCACTCTCCACCTTCGACACGATTCCAACGTGACCCACGGAACGCCCCGAGCGTGGGCTGGTGAAGAAAACGAGGTCGCCCACGCGAAGGTCCTTACGGCCCACGGAAACGCCCTGCCTGTACTGGGTACGCGAATCACGGCTCAGGGAAATGTCGAACTGCTTGTAGATGAAACTTGTAAAGCCAGAGCAGTCGAACACATTAGGGCCCGCCATACCATGACGGTAAGGGCGACCGATGTACTTCATCGCTGCCTTTACAACCGCTTCGCCCGAGACATTGATGTCACCACTTGGAAGCGAGGCGCATCCGAACGTCACGAACGTGAACAGAGCCACCAATAGCACCGGCCATTTCTTATTGTATCTCATAATCATTCACTTTTTACGAACCTCGGGAAAGCAATAGAGATGGCTACGTACCACAATATGATGAGGTGCAGAGAGCAAGGGGCAAGAAGCAAGAGGGGCAAGCAACCGATGAGGAAAATGTAGCGCAGCTTGTTATCCTGCCAGCTGAAGTTCTTGAACTTCAACGCCAGCATCGGCACTTCCGAGACCAGCAAGAAGCAGAACAGCAGCATGAAGAGGAAGAGGAAGACGGCGTTGAACTTCAGCGAAACCAGGAACGCATGCTCGCTCAGCACAAGGCTTCCCCAGAAGAGGGCATTGGCAGGCGTGGGCAAACCGATGAAGCCATAGTGCTGACGCTCGTCGAGATTGAACTTCGCCAACCTTAAGGCAGAGAATGCCGCCATCAGGAAAGCCGTATATGGCAGCAGGTGCTTTATCGGCATCAACAGCTCGGGGCAATGCACCTCGTGGAAAAGATAGAAGATAATCGCGCTGGGTGCCACACCAAAGGTAACCACATCGGCCAGCGAATCGAGTTCCTTGCCTATGGGCGACGATACGCCGAGAGCCCTTGCCACCAAGCCATCGAAGAAGTCAAACACGGCTCCTATGACTATCATCAATACTGCATACTGATACTGACCGTAGAAGGCACAGCCAGTTGCCACACAACCGCTGATGAGATTGCAGCAGGTAATGGAGTTCGGAATGTGTCGTTTAATCATATACAATTAATTGGGGGAGTTCAAGAAGTTAAAGAAGTTATCGCTCGCATTGCTCGCTAGGAAGTTAAAGACAATAGATTGGGGAGTTGCCAAAAGTATCGTCCTTAACTCCTTTTACTCCATATTTCATTCATTCACTCTTCCTTGGTCTTTAGTTTTGCAACAATAGTCTCGTTGCCAACGGTCTTCTGGCCAAGCTTCACCAAAACCTCAGTTCCAAGTGGAAGATACAGGTCAACACGTGAACCGAACTTGATGAAACCAAGATGCTCGTCCACATAGCAATCCTCGCCAACGCTGGGATAAGTGACGATGCGACGAGCCATAGCACCCGCTACCTGACGAAGCAGAATCTCCGTTCCGTCGGGGGTCTCGATGACGACGGTGCTCCTCTCATTCTCTTCGCTTGCCTTCGGCAGCCAAGCCTTATGGAAATTGCCGTCGTAATGCCGTACCTCCTTAATCGTTCCATCCACAGGAATCCAGTTGGCATGCACATTGAAGAGACTCATGAAGATGCTCACCATGATGCGACGATCGTGGAAATACTCGTTTTCCTCCGTCTCTTCCACCACCACGACCTTGCCATCGGCAGGTGCCAGAACCAGTCCCTCCGTCTCGCCCTCGAAGGTGCGGATGGGACATTGGAAGAAGTTCAGCAGGATGGCATACAGGATGGCACTCACCGTTATGCAGATATCGAAGGGAAGCCTCGATTCGAAGATATGTAGGATAGTAAAGTTCAGTACTCCAAGCACGATGGCGCTCCATAGAAGCGTGCTCTTTCCCTCGTGATGAAGACGTATCTTTTTCAGTTTTCTTAACCTTTTGCCCATAGTTTTTTTACATAGTGCGCCTCAAAGTTACAAAAAATAAATTGAACATCGAGCAATGTTGACTGAAAATTTGCTAAATAACGAAAATTCTCTTTTCTCTTATCTCCAAACTCTAAACTTTTTTGTATCTTTGCCTTCTCTTATTATAATAATGTAACACATGGAGGACTTCGTTCACTTACACGTTCACTCGCAATACTCTCTGCTCGACGGGCAATCGTCCATCAAAGGCATGGTCGATAAAGCTGTTGCCGATGGAATGCGCGGAATGGCACTCACCGATCATGGCAACATGTATGGGATCAAAGAGCTTTATGACTATTGCAAGAAGGTCAACAAGGAGAGAGCGAAGAATGACCTGGAGCCCTTCAAACCCATCTTCGGCTGCGAGATGTATGTTGCCAGAGGTGGAGACAAAAGCGTCAAAGAAGGCAAAGAGAACCAGTCCGGCTGGCACCTCATTGTTCTCGCCAAGAATCTGACAGGCTATCACAACCTCATCAAACTCGTTTCGCGCTCCTGGGTCGATGGCTTCTATATGCGACCTCGTACCGACCATAAGGATTTGGAGAAGTTCCACGAAGGCCTCATCATCTGCTCGGCTTGTATTGGTGGCGAAGTTCCCAAGAAGATACAGAACGGCGACATCAAGGGCGCAGAAGAAGCCGTCAAGTGGTTCCATGACATTTGGGGCGACGACTATTACATCGAGCTGCAGCGGCACGAGGTAATCAACCCGACACAGGTTGCCAATCGTGACACTTACGAGGTACAGAAACGCGTCAATCCTGTCCTCATCGACTTGGCGAAAAAGCACGGCATAAAGCTCATCTGCTCCAACGACTCGCACTTCCTCAACGAAGATGATGCGGAGGCTCACGACTTGCTCCTCTGCCTCTCGACCGGCAAAGACCTGGACGACCCCAATCGCATGCGCTATAGCAAGCAGGAATGGTTCAAGACACGAGCCGAGATGAATCTCCTCTTCAAAGACATTCCCGAGGCACTTGCCAACACCCAAGAGATATTAGATAAAGTCGAGATATACGACCTCGAATCAAATGCCATCATGCCTTTCTTCCCCATTCCTGAGGAGTTTGGTACAGAAGAACTATGGAGGCAGAAATATACAGATGAGGATCTCTTCAAGGAGTTTACCTGCGATGAGAATGGAGAGAACCCCATGCCCCGAGAAGAAGGCGAAAAGAAGATAAAGAAACTTGGCGGCATTGACAAACTATACAGGATAAAGTTCGAAGCAGACTACCTTGCCAAACTTGCCTACGAGGGTGCCGAGCGCCTCTATCCCACCCCACTTTCCAAAGAGGTAGACGATCGTATTCGCTTCGAACTGCACATCATGAAGACCATGGGCTTCCCTGGTTACTTCCTCATCGTGCAAGACTTCATCAACAACGCTCGTAACAATTTGGATGTATGGGTAGGTCCTGGTCGAGGTTCGGCAGCAGGCTCTGTCGTTGCCTATTGCCTCGGCATCACGCGCCTCGACCCGCTCAAGTACGACCTCCTGTTCGAGCGTTTCCTCAATCCTGACCGCATCTCTCTGCCCGATATCGATACCGACTTTGACGACGATGGCAGAGGAAAAGTCTTGCAATGGGTAATGGATAAGTATGGAGCAGAGAACTGTGCCCATATCATTACCTATGGAAAGATGGCAGCAAAGAATAGCATCAAAGATGTCGGAAGGGTGGAGAAGGTTCCTCTGTCCATAGTCAATGCTTGGTGCAAGGCTATGCCCGACCGCCTGCCGGATGGCAAGAAGCCAACCTTGGAGAACTATATCGAGGCGACACCAGAGCTGAGAGAAGCGAAATACTCGCGAGACTTAAAGGAATCCGATACCATCAAGTACGCCCTGAAACTCGAGGGAACAGTGCGCAATACAGGCATCCATGCTTGCGGCTTCATCATCTGTCGCGACCCTATAAGCGACCACGTGCCTGTCTCAACTGCAGACGACCCGGACTTCCCAGACCGCAAGACTGCCGTAACACAATACGACGGCCACGTCATCGAGAGCACCGGCCTCATCAAGATGGACTTCCTTGGCTTGAAGACCTTGTCTCAGCTGAAGGAAGCATGCCGCATCGTCAAGGAAGCTCACGGTATTGACATCGATATCGACAATATTCCCATCGACGACCCGCTTACCTACAAATTATATCAGGAGGGCAAGACCGTCGGAACATTCCAGTTCGAATCGGCAGGCATGCGTAAGTACTTGAAGGAGCTGCATCCGACAGTCTTCGAGGACCTCATAGCGATGAACGCCCTTTATCGCCCCGGACCCATGGACTACATTCCGCAGTTCATCAGGCGCAAGAATGGGCAGGAGCCCATCACCTACGACCTGCCGGCTTGCGAGGAATATCTGCGCGACACATACGGCATCACTGTTTATCAGGAGCAAGTCATGCTGCTCGCACGAAAGCTTGCAGGCTTCACCAGAGGCGAAAGCGACGGACTTCGAAAGGCAATGGGCAAGAAGAAGAAGGACATTGTGGACCAGATGAAACCCAAGTTCATCCAGGGCGGAATAAAGAACGGCCACGACCCGAAGATTCTCGAGAAAATTTGGGCAGATTGGGAGAAGTTCGCCTCCTACGCCTTCAACAAGTCCCATGCGGCTTGCTACTCTTGGGTCTCGTATCAGACGGCCTACATGAAGGCACACTATCCTGCCGAGTTCATGGCTGCTTTGCTGACGCGAGGCAAGGACGACGTGAAGGAAGTGACGAAGCTCCTCGAGGAGTGCCACGCCATGAAGATTGAGGTACTTGGTCCAGATGTCAACGAATCACATCGTGACTTTGGCGTCAACAAGCTACAACAGATACGCTACGGCCTGATGGCCATCAAGGGACTTGGTGAAGCAGCTGTGCAAGCCATCGTGGACGAAAGGGAGAAGAACGGCCCGTTCAAGGACATCTTCGACTTTGCCGAACGCGTCAACATGTCAGCCATCAAGCGCAATGGAATGGAATGCCTTGCCCTGAGCGGTGCCTTCGATACCATTGCGGGCAACATCCGCCGCGAACAATTCGTTGCCGAGAACCAGAAGGGCGACATCTTCCTCGACTTGCTTGTTCGCTACGGACAGCAATTCCAGCAGACGCAAATGGAAGCGCAGTTCTCGCTCTTTGGCATGGATGCCATCGAACTCAACAAACCTGCAGTGCCAGAGGCAGAAGAATGGACTGCTCTTGAGCGACTCAACAAGGAGCGCTCGCTGGTCGGCATCTATCTCTCGGCGCATCCGCTCGACGAGTACTACGTGATTCTTCAGCACGTCTGCAACCTGAAGATGGCAGAAATGGAGTACCTCACAGCCTTTGCCGGGCAGAGCGTTCAACTTGGCGGCATTGTCACCGAAGTTCGTTCGGGCACTTCAAAGAACGGAAAGCCTTGGGGCGTCGCCACCATCGAGGACTTCAGCGGCACTGGCGAAATAGCGCTCTTTGGCGACAACTGGGTGAAGTGGGGCGGCTACCTATGCATCGACCGCTCCGTGCTTATCAAAGGTACTATTGAGAAGCATCGTTTCAAGGAGGGCGAGTTTGAGCTTCGCATAGGCCACATCGACTGGCTTGCCGACGTGAGCGACAAGGTGATAGAGCACATCACGGTAAATGTGAACACGGCCACCTTGAGCAAGGACGACGTGGAAATGCTGACCTCATACGTCGAGGAGAACAAGGGCAACACGGCTTTGCGCCTTGTCTTCATCGACGCGACCAATCCTCACAACCAACTTCGCATGAACTCTCGCAACACTCGAATCAAGGTGACGCGACAGCTCCTGAACGACATCGAGAACAGCGATGCACTATCATATAGCATTAACCAATAAAAATATAAGTATTATGGCACAAGTAATTAACACAGGTAACTTTGAGGCTCTGGTAGCAACCGGCAAGCCTATCGTATTGGATTTTTGGGCAACTTGGTGTGGCCCTTGCAAACGCCTTGCTCCCGTCATCGAGGAACTGGCAAAGGATTATGACGGCATGGCCATCATTGGCAAGTGCGATGTAGAAGAGGACGAGGACCTGCCAATGCGCTTTGGCGTACGCAACATCCCTACCGTTGTCTTCATCAAGGACGGCAAGGAAGTGGACCGCAGCGTAGGTCTTGTACCTAAGCCCGCTCTCGAAGAGAAAATCAAGGCTATGCTCTGATTCCCATCCCTTATTCCTTAATCTTTAATCTTTAATCCTAAACCCATATGAGTACCTTTGAAGAAGACCTCCTCAACGATGCTGAGGACGACCGCTTGACGGTCGAATACATTCAGAACTACCTGCCGCAGGAACTCAAGGACAAGTTCACGGAGGAAGAACTCTACTACTTCATCGATGTCATCGGCGAGTATTATGTCGATTTACTCGACAAGCATAATGGCGACGAAGACATTGACATCGACGTGGAGGAAGTGGCAAAGTATGTCGCAAAGCAAGCCAAGAAGGACAAGATGGGCGAGTTCGACCCTGAAGACCTTCGTTGGGTTGTGGACGGCGAACTGGAGTACGGAGAGTCAATTGAAAGTTAAAGCCACAAAACACTACAACATGGAACAACCACTCCTTATTTATAATACCCTGAGCCGGCAGAAGGAACTCTTCAAGCCGCTCAATCCGGGGCGCGTCGGAATGTATGTCTGCGGTCCGACTGTCTATGGTGATGCCCACCTCGGACACGCCAGACCGGCCATCACGTTCGACCTCCTTTTCCGCTACCTGCAGCATATTGGCTACAAGGTGCGCTATGTTCGCAACATTACGGACGTAGGCCACTTGGAGCACGATGCTGATGAGGGCGAGGACAAGATTGCTAAGAAAGCCCGACTGGAACAACTCGAGCCGATGGAAGTAGCGCAATACTACACAAATCGCTTCCACGAGGCGATGGACGCGCTGGGGTGCTTGCCGCCAAGCATCGAGCCGCACGCCACGGGCCACATCATCGAGCAACAGGCCCTGGTGCGCCAGATTCTCGACAACGGCTATGCCTACGAGTCGAACGGCAGCGTCTACTTCGACATCGAGAAGTACAACAAGGACCACCGCTGGGGCATTCTCTCGGGCAGAGACCTTGAGAACATCAAGGACGCGAGCCGCGACCTGGCCGGCGTGGGCGAGAAGAAGAACCAGGCGGACTTCGCCCTTTGGAAAGCTGCACAACCCGAACATATCATGCGCTGGCCGTCGCCTTGGAGCGATGGATTCCCCGGATGGCACTGCGAGTGCACTGCAATGGGACGTAAGTACTTGGGGGATCACTTCGACATACACGGCGGAGGCATGGACCTCATCTTCCCGCACCACGAATGCGAAATAGCTCAAGCTGTCGCCAGTCAGGGTGACCAGATGGTCCACTACTGGATGCACAACAACATGATTACCATCGACGGCAAGAAGATGGGCAAATCGTACAATAACTTCATCACCCTGCCGCAGTTCTTCACGGGCGACCATCCGCTGCTCTCCCAGGCCTACACGCCGATGACCATCCGCTTCTTCATCCTACAGGCACACTATCGTTCGACGGTGGACTTCGGCAACGAGGCACTTCAGGCTGCAGAGAAGGGACTGGCCCGACTGATGGACGGACTGAAGAACCTGCGCCGCCTCCAGGAGGGACAAAAGGTGAAGGGTCAGCCGCAGGTCGAGATGAAGTACGTCGATGAACTTCGCACGAAGCTCTACGACGCGATGAACGACGACCTGAACTCGCCCATCGTCATCAGCCACCTGTTCGATGCTTGCCGCGTCATCAACACGCTGACGGACAAAAAGGCCAGCATCACTGCCGAAGTGGCACAGGCATTGCTCCAACTCATGGAGACGTTCACAACCGACATCCTCGGTCTCAAGCAGGACACTGGCGTAAGCAATAAGGCACGCGAAGAGGCTTTCGGAGCCGTCGTGAACATGCTCCTCGAACAACGTCAGGCAGCAAAAGCAGAGAAGAACTGGGCCTTGAGCGACAAGATTCGCGACGACCTCGCTGCCCTCGGCTTTGAGGTGAAGGACACGAAGGACGGCTTCTCTTGGACCCTGAACAAGTAAAAAACAGATGCAACGTGTCGCGTCTTCAAACGCGACGCGTCGCGTTGGCATTTTCGACGCGTCGCATTGGCCAATGCGACGCGTCGCATTTTTTATCGCCACACGTCGTGTTTATATCTGCCCTGTTTCGACCTGACGGACGACGCGTTCGATGAGCCTGTCTTCTTCCTCCGGACGGTACTCTTTCTTCAGGCTGGCTCGGAACGTCCAGGCAAAGACCTGATAGAAAGCGGCACGGGCTGGACCCAGAAACGCCTGCACGATTTCGTAGGAGGACTGGTTGCATTCGCGGTCCACAAGCTTGATGAGGAGTTTGCCCTGCGAATAGGTGAGCTTCTTCATCTGCGGCGTGTACATCTCCTTAATCTCCTTTTCCACCGCACTGATATGGGCGCTCTTCTCCTTCTTGGTAGGCAGGGCTTCCAGTGCCAGGTAAGTCTCGGCAATAAGAGCATTGGCCTGTTGGGCGATGGGCAGCACCTTCTTCACATTATAGACGAGTCGGTTGTAGGCCCGTCGCTGCTTTTCATTCTTGAATACCATTGGCGGATATACCCACAACTCGGGCAAGAGGTAGCACCACATTGTGTCGCCATTCTCTACGACGGGCTTCACGTAGCGAAACCTCTGCAGTTTGAGCTTGTAGTTCACCGGCTCTTGCGGCAGCAGTCCGTCGTCCTCTCCCTGAGCAAAAGCACAAGGGCTCAGGAGCACCAACATGCTCATTATAATTGCCTTCCTTACCATTTCCGCTGCAAAAGTACGACTTTTTAGCTCATAATACATAGTTCATCGTTCATAATTATGTTTTTTTAATTCTTTGCCCATAGCATTCAATTTTTAATTTTTCATTTTTATTTTTTAATTTTATTGCGTACCTTTGCACAAGTTATGAGCACAATCATCTACGATTCCCCTGTTTTCGGACCCATCCACAGCCGTCGGTTGGGCATCTCTCTCGGCATCAATCTGCTGCCGAAGGGTGGAAAAGTGTGCAGTTTCGACTGCATCTATTGCGAGTGCGGCTTGAACCGTGAGCGTCGCACAAAGAATCCATTGCCAACGGCCGACGAGGTGGTCGATGGCCTCGAAAGCAAACTCCAGGAACTGAAGGCAGAAGGCATAGTGCCCGACGTACTGACCTTCGCCGGAAACGGCGAGCCAACCTTGCACCCCAATTTCCCTGAAATAGTCGATAGGGTGCGTCAGGTCAGGGACATCTATTGCCCGTCGGCCAAGATGAGCATCCTCTCGAACGCCACACAAATACGCCGGCCCGAGATTCGCGAAGCACTCCTCCACTTCGACAACAACATCTTGAAACTCGACACCGTCAGCCCTATATATATAAATAATGTAGATCGTCCGCAAGGACACTACGATGTGGAAGAGCAAATCGCGTGCCTTGAACTCTTCCGCGGCCATTGCATCATCCAGACAATGCTCATGCGGGGCGAGTACGAAGGCCGTTCCGTCGATAACACTGGCGAGGAGTACATTGTTCCCTACCTCGAAGCATTGGCCCGCATCAAACCTCGCTCAGTCATGCTCTACACTTTGGATCGCGAGACGCCCGTCGCCGGACTCGAGAAAGCAGACCCCGAAGTGATGCAATCCATAGCAGCTCGTATCCGACAGCTTGGCATCGAAGTAAGCGTCAGCTGCTAAGATAATAAAAATTCGACGTGCCGAGTTTCTCTATTCGACGTGCCGTCTTTGACAACTCGACGAGAGGTCTTTACAAATGCCCCGTTTTTATTGGGTTTTACCACCCTTCTGGCAGAACAATATTCTCTATGCTGTGCGCCTTTTTGAATAGCGGAGATATCTCGTCATCCGTAAAGCCTGCTATGCCACAACCGATTCGAGTAACAAGGAAGGTCAGCTCCGGATGCTCACCAGCAAACTGGATAAACTCGTCCACATAGGGTCGAATCGTCTCCACCCCACCTTGCATCGTAGGAATTCCATAGCTTTGGCCTTGCAAGCCGACACCCTGTCCCCAGACAGCCCCAAACTTGCGGTAGGCAACAAGTGCTGCCCCGCCGCCATGCATACCACTTAAATTACTGCCGAACACGAATATCTCTCCTTGCTGAAGCTCAGTAATAAACTCCGGTGTCGTACGTTTCTGTGACATAGGTTCTACATTAAAAGTACAATTGCGACATATTGGCTCGCTATTTCCTATCCTTCCAATAGCCTGGCATGAAGAGGAAGAGGACGGTGAATATCTCAAGACGGCCTATCAACATATAAGCGCTCATGAGCCATTTGCCTGAGGCTGGAACGTTGGCAAAGGTGCTGGCTGGACCTGTGGCACCTGTGGCGGGACCGACATTGCTCAGCATGCTGATGCTACTTCCAAGCGCTGTATCGACATCTGCACCGAGCAGGGAGTAACAGGACATAGCGATGACTACCAACAGGAAGTAGATGAAGACATAGACCAAAGCCTGTCGCACCTTATGGTCAGGCACGATTTGCTTGTTGACACGAACGCCCAGGACGGCTCTGGGGTGCAGCATCTGGATGAGTTCATTAAAGGCGCTCTTGGCACAGATGATGATGCGGATGACCTTGATGCCACCAGCCGTGCTGCCGGCACACGAGCCGATTGCCATGATGACGACTGTCGGCATCCAGAACGAGGCTCCCCACGCCACATAATCGAACTTCTGTGCCGAGAAGCCGGTGCTGGTCGCTACACTGCTCACATGGAAGAGGGCCGAGCGGAACGACTCTTCGAAGCCCTTCGGCAACAACTTGTCGGCACTCTCTGGAACAGGAGCAAAGTAGAAGAGCAGTATGAAGATGACGACTGCGATGCCTATATAAGAAAGGAAGACACGCACCTCTTCGTTCTGGAAGAGCACACGGCTGCGACGAATGCTCATGTAGTAGTAGAGCGAGAAATTGATGCTGCTGACCACCATAAACAGGCTGGCAACATATTCTATATAGCTGCTGTGGAAGTAAGCCATGCTCTCGGAGTGTGTACTGAAGCCGCCGGTCGCAATCGTGGTAAAGGCGTGGCAGACAGCATCATAGAGGTTCATCGGGCCGAGCCAGTAGCAGAAAGCACAAGCGCTGGTCAGCACAAGATAAATCAGGAGCACTCGTCGGGCCGTAGCACCTATCTTGGGTCGCAACTTGTCGAGTCCCAAACCTGTTACCTCGGCCGAATAGATGTTGCTGTTCTTCATCTCGTAGACGGGGATGAGGGCAAACGAGAAGACCACGATGCCGAGGCCGCCTATCCATTGTGTGATGGCGCGCCAGAAGAGTAAGCCTTTCGGCAGGGTGTCTATCTCACGGATGCAAGTGGCACCCGTCGTAGTGAAGCCGCTCATGGTCTCGAAGAAAGCACTCGCCACATCCATGTCGGTAAGGTAGAGGAACGGCACCATGCCGATGATTGAGAACACTATCCATGACAAGGCAACGATGAGGAAGTTGTCAGCGCGGCGCATCCTTCTGTGTTCTTCCCTACGGCTCAGGAAGATACAGAACGAGCCGACAGCTATCGTTCCGAGTGCCGTGAGCAGGAAGCAAAGCCAGTCGTCCTCATTATTGAGGAAGGCAACAAGCATGGAGAGCAACAGGAAGAAGCTCTCCATAATGATGAGCATGCCGAGGATTCCCTTTTTCACCTCACATTTACCATTTAATCATTTACTTACCATTCGGCTCAGTTCTTCTTGTCCAGCGCGTGCTTGGCGTAGTCGATAGTGTAGTGCAGACCACGACTCTCTTTGCGTTCGAGGGCCTGGCGTGTGATGAGATAGCCTACGTTTATCATGTTTCGCAGTTCACAGATGTCTTTCGTGGGCTTGACGCGCTTGAAGAGGTGTTCTGTCTCCTCGTAGAGGAGGTCGAGACGCTCCCAAGCACGGTGCAGGCGAAGGTCGCTGCGGACGATGCCGACATAGGTGCTCATGATCTGATTCACTTCCTTGACGTCCTGGGCGATGAGGACTTTCTCCTCGTTCGTCATGGTGCCTTCGTCGTTCCATTCGGGCACACGGTCGTTGAAGTCGTACTGGTCGATGACTTCCAGCGAGTGCTTGGCTGCTGCATCGGCATAGACGACGGCTTCGATGAGCGAGTTGCTGGCCAGACGATTGCCGCCATGCAGTCCCGTGCAGGAGCATTCGCCGACAGCATAAAGCCTGCGGATGCTGCTCTGCCCATCGAGATCTACCTTGATGCCGCCGCACATATAGTGTGCGCTGGGCGCCACCGGAATGTACTGCTTCGTGATATCGATGCCGATGCTGAGGCACTTGGCGTAGATGTTGGGGAAGTGATGCTTGGTCTCCTCCGGGTCTTTGTGGGTGACGTCGAGGCAGACGTGGTCCAATCCGTGAATCTTCATCTCGCGGTCAATAGCACGAGCCACGATGTCGCGGGGAGCCAGCGAGAGCCGCTCGTCGTATTTCTGCATGAACTCCTCGCCGTTTGGAAGTCTGAGAATGCCGCCATAGCCACGCATCGCCTCTGTGATGAGGTAAGCGGGATGCGTTTCCTGAGGGTTGAAGAGGACAGTCGGATGGAACTGCACGAACTCCATGTCCTGCACTTTTCCCTTGGCACGATAGACCATGGCGATGCCGTCGCCGGTAGCGATATTCGGGTTGGATGTGGTGGCATAGATGGCTCCTGTGCCGCCTGTCGCCATGAGCGTGACCTTGCTCAGGTAGGTATCCACCTTGCCGGTCTTGGGGTTCAGGACGTAAGCACCGTAGCACTCGATGTCGGGCGTGCGGCGAGTGACGCGGATGCCCAAGTGGTGCTGGGTGATAATCTCGACGGCAAAGTGATGCTCCAGCACTTCGATGTTTGGATTCTGACGAACAGCAGCCATCAGTCCGCGCTGTATTTCGGCACCGGTATCGTCGGCATGATGCAGGATTCGGAACTCCGAGTGACCGCCTTCGCGATGCAGGTCGAACTCACCATCCTCTTTCTTGTCGAAGTTTACGCCCCATTTGACGAGGTCCCGGATACCCTGCGGCGCATTACGCACCACTTGTTCCACGGCTGCGGGGTCGCTGATGTAGTCGCCCGCAATCATGGTGTCCTCGATGTGCTTCTCGAAGTTATCGACCAGGAGGTTCGTTACCGAAGCGATGCCGCCCTGAGCCTTTGCAGTGTTGGCTTCTTCGAGGGTTGTCTTGCAGATGAGTGTCACCTTGCCCTTGCCTGCGTTCGCCACCTTCAGCGCATAGCTCATACCAGCCACGCCACTGCCTATAATCAGGAATTCTGTCTTCTTAATCATTGTCTTTGTAGTCTTTAATGACATGTTTTCCGGCTGCAAATTTACGAATTAAGCAGCGAACAACAAAAGAAAAATCATTTTTTCTTTTACTATTCCACACAGGTGTCGCTTCAAAGAGGTATAGGTCTTTGAAAAAGGCATTAGTATTCTCTGGCAAACGCCCTATAGAGGAAGAGCAAACGCCCTATAGGGGAATGACTGGCGCCCTATAGGGGAATGAATAACGCCCTATAGGGGAATGAGTGGCGCCCTATAGGGGAATTACACACCCTCCTGGCGGCATCCCATCATTTTTCATTTTCCATTCTGCTTTTTAACCTTACAACTTTTCAACTTTTCAACTTTTTGTCGTACCTTTGCACTCGGAAATGGAGCAGACGTTTAAGGAAATAAGGGAACAACTGGCCCAGCGCATCCTCATTCTCGACGGCGCGATGGGCACCAGGATTCAGGCTTTCGGGCTTTCCCCAGAGAGTTTCCACAGGGGACGATTCGCCTCGTGGCCAGTCTCTTTGGTGGGCAACAACGATGTCCTTTGCCTGACGGAACCCGATGTCATCAAGCAGATTCACCGACTCTACATCGAGGCCGGAGCCGACATCATTGCCACAAACACTTTCTCCTCCAACCGCATCAGCCAACATGAATATGGTTGCTCGGACATCGCGGCAGAAATGGCTCGCGAAGGTGCAAGGCTGGCCCGACAAGTGGCCGACAGACCCACCCCCAACCCCTCCCTTGAAGGGAGGGGAGAAGTTACTTCTTCTGACAGCTTTATCAATGGCAAAACTATTAACTCCTCTCCCTACAAGGGAGAGGTTGGGAGAGGGTCTGGCAGGAAGATTTACGTGGCCGGTTCCATGGGTCCCACATCGAAATCACTGACACTCCCTTCCGACATGAGTCAGCCCGCCAAAAGAGCCGTTTCTTTCGATGAAATGGCCGATTCTTATCGCGAGCAAGCAGAAGCACTCCTCGAAGGCGGCGCCGATTTTCTCCTCTTGGAAACTTGCTACGATGCCCTCAATACGAAGGCCGCTCTCTATGCCATAAGCGACATAAACCGACGGTTTCATCGGGAAATTCCGGTCATGGTGTCGGTCACAATCAACGACCGAAGCGGCCGAACCCTTACGGGACAAACACTCTGGGCCTTCTATACAAGCGTCAGCCACTATCCCTACTTGCTCAGCTTCGGACTGAACTGTTCCTTCGGCGTCACTGATTTGCGACCCTTCATGGAACAGCTCTCGGCCAATGTTCCGCTGCCGATTTCCATCTATCCGAACGCCGGATTGCCCAACCAAATGGGTGAATATGAGGAACTTCCCAATTTTACCGCCTCGCATCTCCGCAAGATGGCAGAAGCCGGACTCATCAATATCGCCGGTGGCTGCTGCGGAACTGACGAACAACACATCAGGGCGATTGCTGACGCATTGCGCGACATCAAGCCCAGAACCATTCCTGCTGCAGACAACAAACTGCGTGTCTCAGGTCTCGAGCCATTGCTCATCGACCGAGAAACACAGAACTTCACGAACGTCGGGGAGCGTACAAACGTCGCTGGCTCACGCAAATTCGCACGTCTCATCGCTGAAAAGCAATACGGCGAAGCACTCTCCGTGGCACGAAACCAAATAGAGGGCGGGGCAACGGTCATCGATATCAACATGGACGATGCCATGCTCGACAGCCAACTCGAAATGCAGACTTTCTGCCGGCACATCAGCGGAGAACCTGCCGTGGGCAAGGCCGTCCTGATGATCGACAGCAGCGACTGGCAGACAGTTCTGGCCGGATTGAAGAACGCGCAAGGCAAATGCATCGTCAACTCCATAAGTCTCAAGGCCGGAGAGCAGGATTTCCTTGGTAAAGCCCTTGAATTGAGACGCTTGGGTGCCGCAGTTGTCGTGATGGCTTTCGACGAAGAAGGACAAGCCACGACATACGAACGCAAGATTGCCATTGCTCGTCGTGCCTACAACCTCTTGACTTCCATCGGTTTCCCGCCACAAGACATCATCTTCGACGTCAATATTCTTTCGGTCGGAACGGGCATTAAAGAGCATCAGGCCTATGCCGTCGATTTCATCCGCGCCGTAGAATGGATCAAGCAGAACCTGCCCTTCGCAAAGACAAGTGGCGGTGTGAGCAACCTCTCCTTCGCTTTCCGTGGTAATAATAAGGTAAGGGAAGCGATGCACTCGGTGTTCCTCTACCACGCCATCCGCGCAGGTCTCGATATGGCCATCGTCAATCCGTCGATGCTCCAAATATACGATGAAATCGACCCAAACCTGCGTCGCGCAGTCGAGGACGTCATCATGAACACCGACGACGAAGCCACCGACAGGCTGCTCGCCTTGAGTGAAGAACTAAAGAATGAGGCTTCAACAGACAAAACTCTTGCCCCTGACCCCATGCCCCTCGCCCCGGGTCTCCCCATTGAACAGCGTCTTCAACTCGCTTTGACAAAGGGCGACAGCAGTCATCTCGTGGAGGATGTGCCCGAGGCACTTGCTAAATATGGTCAGCCTATTAAGGTCATCGAGGGACCACTCATGCAGGCCATGGAGCACATCGGTGTCTTGTTTGGCGAAGGAAAGATGTTCCTGCCACAAGTCGTCCGCTCGGCTCAGGTCATGAAGGATGCTGTGGCTATTCTGCAACCATACATCGATGCCTCGGACAAAGCAACGGGAGGCAGCCTGAAGCCTTGTGTAGTACTCGCCACAGCCAACGGCGATGTGCATGATATCGGCAAGAACATCGTCGGCATCGTGCTTGCGTGCAATGGTTTCGAAGTGGTCGACCTCGGTGTCATGGTGCCGTGCGAGACAATTCTGGAAGCCACAAAAGAACATAAACCAGTCCTTGTCGGCATCAGCGGCTTGATTACACCATCATTAAAGGAGATGGAGAAACTCTGCCAAACATTCCAAGAAGAGCATCTCGACGTACCTATTCTGGTAGGCGGAGCAACAACATCGGCTGTTCACACTGCAGTGAAGTTAGCACCCCTCTATGATGGTCTGGTCATTTATGGTGGAGATGCCTCGCAAACATCAGTGCTGGCAAAGCGATTAACTTCAAAAAAGACCGATTTCATCGAGCAAATAAAGGACGAACAGAGGCAGATACGTGATGCATATAACGAGCATCATGCACCCCTCACACCCTATGAGGAAGCCAACCTATTACGTCCACAATACCATTGGCAGAACAGCGAATCCGTTAATGTTCAATGTTCAATGTTCAATGTTCAATGCGAAGATCTCCTTTCCCTCATCGACTGGCGGATGTTCCTGCTGTTCTGGGGCTTCAAAGGCGAGACACTGCCTCAGCTCTTGGTCAACCCTGAGGCGGAAAAGACATTAAAGAAAGGTAAGCAATTCCTCGAGTCGCTCCTACAAAAAGGCCTGCTTGAGGTGAAAGCTTTATATAAGGAAGAGGCGGCGACAAGAAGGGGGAATGATATCGTGCTCTGTGCTGACGGACAACTCCTGCCCATGCTTCGCAGCCAGTCTGCTGCGTATCATTACCGTTGTCTCGCAGATTACTTCGACGAGCAACAACCCTCCCCCATCGGACTCTTCCTGGTGACAGCCCGACCGCTGCAAGAATCGGCCAACGAAGAAGAACGGCTGATGACACATGCCCTCTGTGCTCGTCTGGCCGAAGCTGCTGCAGAAAGACTGACAGACCCACCCCAACCCTCCCTTAAAGGGAGGGAGTTCTCCCCCTTTAAGGGGGAGTTAGAGGGGGTCCGCCCTTTGCGAGTTGCCTTCGGCTACGCCACTTGCCCGGACCATTCGCTTAAGCGCATCGTCTTCGACAGGCTGCAGGCTGAACAGAAACTGGACGTCACGCTGACCGACCACTACAGCATTCAGCCCTCGACCTCCGTGTGTGGCCTGTTCATCCACCACCCCGAAGCTCAATACTTCCCTGTAGGCCGCATCGACCGCGAACAGCTCCGCGACTATTGCCAGCGTCGCGGCATCACCATCGAGGAAGGCGAACAACTCTTATCTAAGTTCATAACACACTCATCATAACATGAAAGTCATTGACATACTGAACAGCAAACGACGTCCTTTCGCCAGTTTCGAACTCGTACCTCCCTTGAAGGGAAGTGATGCGAGCCGACTCTACCAGAGCCTCGACCCCTTGATGGAGTTCCAACCTCCCTTCATCAATATTACATGCCACCGCGACGAGATTGAATATGTGCCCAATGCCGACGGCACTTACACCCGCATGACACTAGCCAAACGACCTGGCACAGTTGCCATCGTGGCTGCCATCATGCGTCGTTATCCCGAGTTGGAAATCGTTCCTCACGTTATTTGCGGCGGTTCGTCTTGCAGCCGCGTCGAATCGGAACTGCTGGACCTCCACTTCCTGGGCATCAGTAACATCATGGCTTTACGAGGCGATGCGCTCCCTGGCCAAAAGGTCTTCATCCCCGAGCCCGATGGCTTCTCGCACAGTTCTGAACTTGTTGGAATGATAAGCAACCTGAATCGCGGACAATATCTCGACCCGACAGTGAAGCAAGGCCTCAGCACCGACTTCTGCATCGGCGTGGCAGCTTATCCCGAGAAGCACTTTGAGGCTGCCAATCTGGAGAGCGACATCCAGCATCTCAAACAGAAGGTGGAAGCAGGAGCCGACTATATCGTCACTCAGATGTTCTTCGACAACAAGAAGTTCTTCCAGTTTGTTGAACTATGTCGAAAGGCTGGCATCACCGTTCCCATCATTCCCGGCCTCAAACCCATCTCGTCGAAGAAGCAGATTGACCTGCTTCCGCGTGCCTTCCACATTGACATTCCGCAGGAACTTGTCAGCCTGATGAGTAAGACAAAGACAGCCGAAGAAGCATATCAGGCCGGCATCGACTGGGCTGTCAAGCAGAGTCGCGAACTCCTTGAACATGATGTTCCTGCTATACATTATTATACTATGGCCAAACCCGACAATGTCTGCCAAATCGTAAGGGCAGTCTTCTGAGATAATGTGGCTTACTGCATTGCCAAATAACTTTAAGATTGCATGCTGATTCAATAAATACTAAGACTATGGAAACAGAGAAGAAACCTTGCCTCGCAATCGTTGTACCATGTTATAACGAAGAGCCCGTTCTTGAGCAGACCACTCAGCATTTGCTCGCTGTGCTTGAAGGAATGCAGGAGATTGTCAGTCATGATAGCCGAATACTCTATGTTGATGATGGAAGTCATGATGCCACATGGAGCATGATTGAGCAGTTGCATGCAGAGGACAGACGCATTGCCGGTATCAGTCTTGCTCACAACAGTGGACATCAGAATGCCCTTATGGCCGGACTTACTACTGCCATACGTTTTGCCGACCTGACTGTGACTATCGATGCTGACTTGCAGGACGATGAAACTGTCATCAAGGAGATGGTGCAGCTGGCTTTGCAGGGTAATGACATCGTGTATGGCGTTCGCAGTTCTCGTGCGACTGACACATGGTTCAAGCGTACCACAGCACAAGCTTTCTATAGGCTGATGGGCAAGATGGGCGTGAAGACTGTCTATAATCATGCTGACTATCGTCTCATGTCGCGTAGAGCAGTAGAAGCTTTGCTGCATTACGAGGAGCGCAACCTCTTCCTGCGTGGCTTGGTTCCTTTGCTGGGATACAAAACGGCTCAGGTGGAGTATGCTCGCAAGGAACGTCAGGCTGGTGAAAGCAAATATCCCCTTACCAAGATGCTCAACCTTGCATTCGACGGCATAACAAGCTTTTCCATGAGTCTTGTTCATATGGTGCTGTGGTTGGGACTTATTTTCCTATTGATTGCATTGGGTATCACGATATGGGTCATAGTCTGTCTCGTCCAACATAAAGCAATAACCGGCTGGTCATCGCTTATCTTGTCTATCTGGTTCTGCAGCGGCTGTGTACTTATCGGCCTTGGTATTGTGGGCGAGTACATCGGCAAGATATACATGGAAGTCAAGCGTCGTCCACGTTTCAATATAAAAGATGAAAGACTGTAAAACACCTCTGCTACTTTGCCTGCTGGCAGTAATCCTCATCACACTATTCAGTTGCTGTTCGTGGATTTACCCTCTTCAACCCCACGACGATGTCAATTGGTTCATGGCTATAGGCAAGAGCATGCTCTCTGGCAAGTTGCTGTACACTGATGTGCACGACCAGAAGGGTCCTTTGCTCTTCTTTATCCATGAATGGGCTGCAGCTTTGTCATCCAAGACATTTATTGGCATCTATCTACTCGAGATACTCTGCTGCTTCATGTTCCTTGTCTTCTCTTACAAGACAATGCGTATGTTTGCCGGACACGGCATAAGCCTGATTACAACTTGCATCGTTGGCATACTGACCTATACCACAGACTTCATGTGTTATGGCGATACTGTCGAGGAGTTGTCATTGCCTATCTTGCTTTACATCCTGTACAAGACACTGCGATATGCTAAGCTGAATGAGTTGCCTGACATCAAGGAGTCGGTTATCATTGGTGCACTCATGGCTGCCATCTTCTGGACGAAGTTCACGCTGCTGGCTATGTGTATGGGAGCACTCGTTGCCCTTTGCATACTGGCATGGCAGCGTCGAGAGATGAATCTTCTGTTGCGATGTCTGGCATGGGTCATAGTGGGATTGGCAATAGTAACGATAGGTGTATTGCTGTACTTCATCCTGCACGGCAACATTCAGGACCTTTACTATTCTTACTTCTACTTCAACATCTTCAAATATGTCGATGCTGGCAGCGTTGGTTCGCCTGAAGCGTGGTGGTTCATGCCACTTAAACTGGCTGGCTGGGTATTGCTTGTAAGTGTTGTTTTACTTGTTCGGACGTCTCGCGAAGTGAAGTTGGCTATAGCATGCTGCTGGGGAGCCGAACTGCTGACCTTCGTTCTCTTCAAGGTCTATCTGTACTACTTCCTCATCATCTTCGTATTTGCTCCACTCGTGATATACTTTGTCCGCAGAGTCCAATCGCGTGCCGTCATCGCTTTCGGAGCAGTTGTGCTTACGTTGCTTGCAGTTGCTACGAACTACAACCTCATGACCTTGCTCACGGGCAACCTGCCTCATGCCGTTTTGCCTTTGGCTGAAACGGTGAATGCCGACAAAGATCCCAACAAACAAGTGCTGACGATTAGGTCATACGATACGGGTATCTATACGCTCACCGACTGCTTGCCTCCCATCAAGTTCTTCGTTACGCCAAATGCTTATGTAGAGGAACTTGTCACAGAGCAAACAGCTTATCTGGAGTCGCGTCAGGCAAAGTATCTCATTATGAAGACGGAAGAGCCCATCTACTATGGCTCATTCCATCCTGACCTGACGCGAGACTATGAACTGATACAAGAGGCCTCGGATGCACGCCGATATGAATTCATCCTACACCCGTTGCAATTCCTGTGGAGCTTGGGCTACATGAACAGTCTCATCGAACGTGTTTATACGCCGGAGCACGCGTTCATAACTTATCGGCTATACCGTCGGAAATAATTTACTGTGCTGTGAAGCTCAGCACTTGGGTAGTACCCGTGGCTGAACTTCCCAGGTAGATGCCATGCCATTCGGTCGTGGCATCAGCAGGCTTTGAGGTATTATATTTGAGGGTATATGTGCTGCCTTTCGTCATACCGGTAGCCGTGAAGAGTGACAGGCTGCTGCTGAAGCTGCCTTCCACCGAGTAGGTGACGAGGTTGTTGCCGCTTGCATCGGCCAACGTGTAGTAGCGATTCGCTGCATAACTGATGCTGGATGTGCTGAGACTGTAGCCCTGAACGGCACTTCCTATACCGCTTGAGGAGCCACCCCAACCGCCCCAGCCGCCACCGCCGCCTTGCGAACCGCCGCCGCTGATAGCGATGCCGTAGCCTGTTATCTGTATGTAGGAGTTGTTGTCGCAGTCGAAGCCTTCTTCCGGACCACCGGCTGCAGAGTAACTCAGCACAGTGCCATTGCCGATTTGGATGGCGCCGCTTTGTCCGTAGTTACTGTCGATGGCATCGTTTCCAGTGCCGTAGCAGACGACGATACCGCCCTCGAATTTAATTGCTCCAGCCGTGTTGATGCAATCATCATAGCATTTGAAGTAGTGCTTGCCGCCTTTGAAGACAATCGAGGCGTTCGACTTCAGTTTGCTCTCCAGGCCTTCTGCACCATTCTGACCAGTTGTGACGACCATTTCGCCACCGTTTATCGTGATGGTACTTGTGGCTTTAATAGCTTTGGCCGACGATGTGCTGAGATACTTGGCACCCGTCGTGCTGACGGTAAGCGTAGGTCCTTCTGTGTCGCTCTTGCCGATGACGAGCGTCCCGTCACTCTTGATGCCTTTGCCTCCCTGACCAGTCATCGTGATGGAGATGGTTCCGCCTTGCAGGTCAATACTGCCGTCGGAGGTCAGCCCCTTGGCTGTCGAGTAGCTGCTGGTGGTTCCGGTGCCTGTTCCGCTGTTGGTGATGGTCAGGTTTCCGCCAGTTGTGGTGAGCACTTTGTCACAAGAGATACCCTTCGCAGCAGCGCCGGTGTTGTTGATGATAATGGTTCCGCCACCGATGGTGATGTTGCCGTCGCCCTTGATACCTGCGGCAGTTGCGAACTTTCCGCTGGAGGGTGTTACGGAGCCGCTGCCTGTGATGGTGCCGTCTTTATAGCGAGTTGTGTAGTCAGTAACGGTGAACGTATAGACCGAGCCGCTTCTGGTGGGGTTCGACACATTGATGTAGTAATAGACAGAGGGGTTCGTGTCGGTCGGTCCGGCGACTGTCGAGGTGCGAATCGTATAGGTTTGTCCGCCGCCGCCACCGCCAGGACCGCCGCCACCTTGACGGGTGTAATCGTCGCTCGCAAAGTAGAACTGACCGTCGGGGGCTTCGTCGAAGTCATAATAATAGAAGGTCCTTGTGGTCTGACCTGTAGCCTGAACGGTGATGTTGTTGGTCAGCTGGGCAATCCTGGTACCAGTCGAGTTGTAGAGATATACGACGTCTTTCCAGTACTGGCTGGTTGTGCTGCTGAGTGCTACACAGATGCGATAGACAGTCTCCGGGTTATCGGGGTCGTCGCCGCCGCCGTCGCCACCTTCATCATCATCGACCTCCACGTTTCTCGACAGGTCGAGGGCAGCGCCGGAGCCGTTTGCCTTGATGTTGATGGTGGGCGACGTTTCGTCTTCAATGATGTTGAGGTCGCCGTCGGCACTGATGCCTTTGCCTGCTTCGGCAGTATTGTTGATGACGATTGTGCCGCCGCTGATGTCGAGGTTGCCGCTTGCCTTGATGCCGACCACATAGCCCGGGTCGTTGTTCTCCACGATGTACTTACCGCTCTGGGTAATAGAGATTTCTCCCCCTTTGATGAGGATTTCGTCCTTACTCTTGAGGCCTTTGTTGCCGTCGCCAGTCGTGGTGAGTGTGATGTTACCGTCGGAGATGTTTATCAGGCTGTCGCACTTGATGGCGGCCACATCTCTTTCGGTGACAGAAACGTTGAGCGTGCCTCCACGCAGGATGACTTGTCCGTCGAAGTCATCGCCTTCCTGAGTTGCCTCGCCCTGAATGCCGTCGCCCTTCACACCGCTAACTGTGACCGAGCCGCCGTTCATCTTGAAGTACTGACCAGCATGGATGCCGTCGCCTTCAGCGCCGACGACGTTGATGCTGCCAGTCGTGCTCTTCACGAGCATATATTCCTTCGTCTTGATAGCGTGCGTGTAGTTGCCTTTCACTGTCAGAGAGCCGCCTTTGCTGACCTCGAGATGTCCCTTACAATACAGGGCTGCTTTCTGTCCGAGGCTGTCTGGAGCGTCCTCCAGATAGTTCTCCGTCCCCTCGAGCAGCTCGAGGGCGATGCGTTTGCCGCACTTGATGTCGAGTGCCGCACCTGTAGTGCTCTTCAGGCTCAGGCCAGCCAGTCGGATGCAAGCCTTGAATGTACCGTTGTATGTGAAACTGCCCTCGGTGCTTTCTCCGCTGAGGATGAAACACATCTCGCGGTCCTCGTTGGCATTCGTAAGAGTGACTGCAGCACCATTCACCTCGCTGGTGATGCCAGCCACGTTCTCCGGAGTGACCGTTGCCTGCTGTCCGTCGTAGGTGATAAACAGGGTGTCTGTCACAATTTCGGCGGTTTCATCGGGTTTTTTGAAGGTGATGCTGTCCACTTCACTCACGTCGAAAGTGTTGTCGCCGATGGTTATCTTGTCGTCTGCGAAGAGTATTTCGGTGAGGTCGAACTTGGTGTAAGAACCGTTCTTCCAGAAGTAAAAACCGTCGAACTCTGCGGCCGAGAGTGCGAGCATAACGATGGTCATGCCGACGCTAAGGAGAATTTTGGCCTTTTTCATATAATATATATAATGTATAAGCGTTTGTTGTTGGCAAAAATAGGAAGTTTTGTTTAATTACTTATTGTTTTGAAGAAAAATTCTCATATTTTTCCTCCATTTTGTAACACATTGTAAGAAAACAAGCCCTTTATGCTCCGGAGAAGCCACTGAATGTGGCTTCGGCCCCACAAAGGGGAGCGAGTTTCCACTCGCGACGGAGGAAGAGCCAACGCCCTATAGGGGAGTGAGCAACGCCCTATAGGGGAATGAGCAACGCCCTATAGGGGAGTGAGCAACGCCCTATAGGGGAATTATAAACGCCCCAAAAGGGAATATTTTCCTTAGCACGATAATTTTCTTTTTTCTTTTTCCTGTTTTCAATTAAATGTCGTATATTTGCACTCGATAAGATATACTGAATTTGCTTTTGCAGCACAAATAGATGAAATACACAAAGTCCTTGCTACTGTTGCTTCTGCTGGCATCTTGTGCCTCGCAGCGCTCTGTACGCCACCATAACTATCAGGCCAATCAACAGCCTGACCAGATTGTTGTGGTGCAGCAGCCTGTCACGACTGGCGAGCAGGAAGGTGTGGCGCAGGGAGAACCTGTGGTGAGCGCCCGTCCGCTGGTGTCTCAGGTTCGTCCTTTCCCAGAAGGAACTTGGCAGGCCGACAAGCAGCAGGCACTCGATCTGCTTTGTCAGTCGTCGCTTTTCGAGACCACCCAGCTCGGACTCTACGTATATGACCTGACGGACGGGCTGCCTCTCTATGCCGTCAATGCTGCGCAAAGGATGCGACCAGCCTCGTGTCAGAAGGTCGTGACGGCTATCACGGCACTCGATTGTCTTGGCGGAGATTACCAACTTCGCACAGAGTTTCGCACGAAGGGAAAGGTGGTGAGTGGCGTCCTGCAAGGCGACCTCATCGTGGTTGGCGGTATGGATCCCATGGTTACTCCTGACGAATTGTTCGAAGCGGCACAGGATATCAGGCAGAAACAAGGCATAGAGAGCATCACGGGCGGCATCGTCTATGACCTCTCGATGCGCGAAGACAAGCCACTCGGCTGGGGTTGGTGCTGGGACGACGACTATGGCCCACTCTCTGCCCTGCTCGTCAACGGCAAAGACACCTTCGAGAAGAACTGGCTGCAAGCACTCTCCCAGGCCGGCATAAAAGTCAA
>ONSR01000028.1 GCA_900320565.1 uncultured Prevotellaceae bacterium | reverse complement strand
GCCGTCGTCATCTTCTCGTGCTTGTAGCCAGCGATGAAATGTCCGGCATCGAGGTGGCACGAGACACATTGTAAGCCCAGTTTCTCCTCGTTCTCTTCGTAATAGAGATGTGCAGCGACGCCATCGTCGGTGATGCCTTCAGGGAAGAGATTGGCGTGGCACTTCTTGCAGGAACTGTTGAAGACGATGCTGGGCGCATATTCCTCGGTCCGCTTCGACTCGAAGTCGAAGTCCTCCTTGTCGTGGGTGAGGTACATCCAAATGTCGTGCAGGCCAATCTTGACCTTTGCCCAATAGTAATGGGGTGTGCCAGCTGGGGGAAGATGGCATGCAGCACAGTCCGTCTGCACACCGCTCTGGTTCATGAAGTGCTTGCTTTGCTTCCAGCTTGTCTCAGCCTCGGGATGCACATGACAAGCCCCGCACGACTCGTTCGTCGAGGTGACATTGCTCGTATAGAGTGCAGCCAGCACCAGCACGATGCCGAACAGAGCGCCGCCCAGAGCAGTGAGGAAGTATTTCTTGCGAGTCGTCATTTCTGAATCTCCATTTTGAACTCAGAAGGAATCTTCACCAACTTCTTTCCCTGAGCACGCTTCACGGCATTATAGCCCACGAACTTCAGCTGATAGGTGCTGTCGGAGTCTTGAATCAGCGTCAGCTTCTGGTCTTCGCTTCCCAGTTCGTTGGCAATGGTGATGGCGGCATGCTTATCGTCCTTGATGTCGAAGCCCACCACATACCATACGCCATAGATGTTGCCATCCATGTATCCGTTCATCGGCCCGAAACTCTCAAAGCCAGGCACCTCGATGCTTTCCTCGTAGAGGTCGAGCCTGAGGTTAATCTTCTCTTCGGGGCTTGTCAGCTGGAGTTTCCATGGCTGCTGCGCGATGCAGGCAGCGGTGACAAGAAACATCAGTGCAAGTGTAGCTATTTTCTTCATTCGGTGTCCATTTATCCCCTATAGGGGAGTCTTCATTCCCCTATAGGGCGTTGTTCATTCCCCTATAGGGCGTTAGTCATTCCCCTATAGGGGAGTTCGCATTCCCCTATAAAGGAGTTGTAAACTCCTACAAAGATAGCGAAAAAAGAGTTATGTTGTAACGCAAACCCTATACATTTATATATAAAAAGCAGAAAAGGTTTCTTTTTTAACATAAATTGTTGTACCTTTGCGCGCGAAATTAGGAAACGAAGGTTGTTAATGAGAGAAAAACGATTGGTACCAGACTTTATTTTCGAGAGTAGCTGGGAGGTTTGTAACAAGATGGGTGGCATCTATACGGTGCTCTCGACGCGTGCCAAGACTCTTCAAGAGCAGTATCACGACAATCTCCTCTTCATCGGTCCAGACCTCTGGCAGGAGAAGAAAAATCCCCTCTTCCTGGAGGATGCGACGATGTGGCAACCTTGGGTGAAGATGGCTGCGGAAAGCGGTCTTCACGTCCGTACAGGTCGTTGGAACATCCCAGGCAAACCATGCGTCGTCCTTGTTGACTTTCAGCCCTACTTCGAGTTCAAGAACGACATCTACGGCTCAGTCTGGAACGACTTTGGCGTGGACAGCCTCCATGCTTACGGCGACTACGACGAAGCAAACATGTTCAGCATAGCCGCAGCTCTTGTGGTGGAAAGCTTTTTCCACTATTATCTCGGTGCCAAGAAGCAGGTCGTCTATCAGGCTCACGAGTGGATGACTTGTCTCGGAGTACTCTACATCAAGAAGCATGTGCCAGAGATTGCCACCATCTTCACTACTCACGCCACAAGCATCGGCCGTAGCATCGCAGGCAACAACAAGCCGCTCTATGACTACCTTTGGGCTTACAACGGCACGCAAATGGCAGGCGAGCTCAACATGGAAGCTAAGCACAGCATAGAGCGCCAGACAGCCCATAATGTCGATTGCTTTACGACCGTCAGCGATGTCACAGGTCGCGAGTGTGCAGAACTGCTCGACAAGCAGCCTGACGTCATCCTGCCGAACGGCTTCGAAGCAGACTTCGTGCCGACAGGAGCAGCCTTTACCAAGCGTCGCAAGGAGGCAAGAGCCAAGATTCTGCAGGTAGCAAATGCCCTGACCGGCGCCGAGTTTACCGACGACACGCTCATCGTCGCTACAAGCGGCCGCTATGAGTACCGCAACAAAGGCATCGACGTCTTCCTCGAGGCAGCCTACCGCAGCCTCTACGACAGCGACCTGCAGCGACCCGTCCTGATGCTCATACAGGTTCCGGCTTGGGTGGAAAGTCCACGCACCGACCTGCAAGAGCGCCTCAAGCTGGGCTGGACATATACCGAGCCGTTGCCCGATCCCGTCATCACACATAACCTGCATGAAGCTTGGAACGACCCGGTGCTCAATTTCCTGCGCTTCCACGGCATGAAGAACGATATACATAGCCGTGTGAAGGTCATCTTCGTGCCCTGTTATCTCGACGGAAGCGACGGCATCTTCCAAATGCCTTACTACGACCTCCTCATAGGCGACGACCTCGCAGCCTATCCCTCTTATTATGAACCCTGGGGCTATACACCGCTCGAGGCAGTGGCTTTCCATGTTCCCTGCATCACAACCTCCCTCAGCGGCTTCGGTGTCTGGGCAAGTTCGAGCGTCGGACACGACAGCAAGCTGGAGGACGGCGTGGAAGTTATCGCCCGAAACGACTATAACTTCCAGGAAGTGGCAGAAAAGGTCAGCGCCACCATTGCCCGCTATTCCGCTTTGGATAAGAAAGCCATCGACAAAGTGCGTCAAAGTGCAGCCAAGCTCGCCGAGAAAGCCCTTTGGAAGAACTTTATCACATACTACTACGACGCCTACGACTTCGCTCTGCGAAAGGCAAAAGAAAGAACAATCAAATAACCTATATAAAGAATATGAAGATTAAAGCAAGTAATGCAAATCAGCCCAGCTGGAAGTCAGTCATCGTTAAAGGCAGTGTTCCAGCCGAACTCAGTAAGCTCGAAGAACTCGCTCACAACATGTGGTGGGTATGGAACTACGAGGCTCGTGACCTGTTCCGTGACCTCGACCCGGAAGTTTACCACGACGTGAAGCACAACCCCGTGGCACTCCTGGAGCGCCTGAGCTTTAGCCGTAAAGAAGAGATTGTAAAGGATAAGAAACTGATGAAGCGCATCAATGATGTTTATGCGCTGTTCCGTAAGTATATGGATGTAGAGCCAGACCACAAGCGTCCGTCCGTAGCATACTTCTGCATGGAGTATGGCATCCACTCCGCCCTGAAGATTTACAGTGGCGGTCTGGGCATGCTGGCTGGCGACTACGTGAAGGAGGCTTCCGACTCCAACGTCGATTTGTGCGCTGTCGGCTTCCTCTATCGTTATGGATACTTCACACAGAGCCTCGCAATGGATGGGCAGCAGATTGCCAACTACGAGGCACAGAACTTCGGCTCACTGCCCATCGAACAGCAGATGAACGAAGATGGCACGCCAATGGTTGTTGACGTTCCTTATATGAACTATCATGTGCATGCATACGTTTGGCGCGTCAATGTAGGTCGCGTGAAACTCTATCTGCTCGATACCGACAACGAGATGAACTCCGAGTTCGACAAGCCCATCACTCATGCCCTCTATGGCGGCGACTGGGAGAATCGTCTGAAGCAGGAGATTCTGCTTGGCATCGGCGGTATGCTGCTGCTCAAGAAGCTTGGCATCAAGAAGGACGTCTATCACTGCAACGAGGGCCATGCCGCACTTTGCAACCTGCAGCGTCTGTGCGACTACATCCACGAAGGTCTCACCTTCAACCAAGCACTCGAAATCGTACGTGCATCGTCTCTCTATACCGTACATACTCCTGTGCCAGCCGGCCACGACTACTTCACCGAAGACCTCTTTGGCAAGTACATGAGCGGCTATCCCCAGATGCTTGGCATCAGCTGGGATGAGTTCATCGGCATGGGTCGCACGAATCCCGACGACCATAGCGAGAAGTTCTGCATGAGCACCTTCGCTTGCAACACTTGTCAGGAAGTCAACGGCGTAAGCTGGTTGCATGGCGAGGTCAGCAAGAGGATGTTCAACAATATCTGGAACGGCTATTATCCCGAGGAGAGCCACGTCGGCTATGTTACCAATGGTGTTCACTTCCCCACGTGGTGTGCAACGGAATGGCGACAGGTTTATGCCAAGTACTTCGATGCAAAGCATCTTAGCGATCAGTCAAACGAAGAGATTTGGCACGGCATCTACAACTGCCCGGACGAGGAGATTTGGGAAACCCGTCAGGCTCTCAAGAAGAAACTCTTCAAGTATGTCGCCGAGCAGTATAAGGAGACCTGGTTGAAGAATCAAGGCGACCCGCAGCGCGTGGTTAAGCTTATTGAAAGTTTCAATCCCAATGCTCTGGTCATTGGTTTCTGCCGCCGCTTTGCCACATACAAGCGTGCTCACCTGCTCTTCACCGACTTGGAGCGCCTCAGCAAGATTGTGAACAATCCCGAACGCCCTGTCATCTTCCTGTTTGCCGGCAAGGCTCACCCCGCCGATGGAGCAGGCCAGGGTCTCATCAAGAAGATATATGAGATTAGTCAG
The DNA here is from genome assembly GCA_900320565.1 of uncultured Prevotellaceae bacterium. Lineage (GTDB taxonomy): Bacteria > Bacteroidota > Bacteroidia > Bacteroidales > Bacteroidaceae > Physcousia. The sequence continues at coordinate 38,082 of ONSR01000028.1, read as the reverse complement.
CGCCCTGAGTTCCAGGCAAAGATTATCTTTGTGGAAGACTATGACTTCCTGTTGGCTCGCCGTCTCGTCAGCGGTGTGGACATCTGGATGAACACACCAACCCGTCCGATGGAGGCAAGTGGTACATCTGGCGAGAAGGCCGAGATGAATGGTGTTGTCAACCTCAGCGTGAAAGACGGCTGGTGGCTTGAGGGTTATCGCGAGGGTGCAGGATGGGCTCTTACCGAGCAGCGCACCTATCAGAACCAGGAGTATCAGGACCGTCTTGATGCAGCAACCATCTACTCGCTTTTGGAGAACGAGATTCTTCCCTTATATTATAAGAAGGATAAGAAGGGTATCTCTGCTGGCTGGATCAAGGTCATCAAGAACTCCATCGCACAGATTGCTCCGCATTACACCATGAAGCGTCAGCTCGACGATTACTACGAGAAGTTCTATAACAAGCTCAGCGAACGTTCAAAGCAGTTGCAGGCGAACAACTATCAGCTTGCCAAGGAGATTGCTCTCTGGAAGGAAACTGTTGCTGAGCGTTGGGATGCAGTTAAGGTGGTCAGTGCAAAGAAAGGCGAAGAGCTCATCAATGGCTCCATCGAGGCAGGCAAGAAGTACAACATCGAGATTGTCGTTGACGAGGCCGGGCTGGACGATGCCATCGGACTGGAGCTTGTGACGCTCACCACCGACAAGGACGGAAAGGAACATGTTTACCATGTTGATTCCTTCGACATGGTGAAGCGCGAAGGCAACCTCTACACCTTCACCACCACCCACTGCATCGACAATGCCGGCAGCTTCAAGGTTTGCTACCGTCTGTTCCCGAAGAACAAGAACCTGCCTCACCGTCAGGACTTCTGCTACGTGAAGTGGTTCCTCTAAGAAAATACTATTACACCGACCTTTTGCGCATCGGCGTGCCAATCATGTTGGGGCAGTTGAGCACCATCGTGATGGGGCTCGCCGATACGCTTATGGTAGGACATTATGGCACGAACGAACTGGCTGCAGCTGGTTTCGTGAATAACATCGTTGCCCTGCTCATTGTAGGTGGTATGGGCTTCTCCTACGGCATCACTCCCGTCGTTGGTTCTCTTCTGGGAGAGGGCAGGGTGCACGACATCGCTGCCGGGCTGAAGAACGGACTCTTTGCCTGCCTGGGCGTCGGCCTGTTGCTGATGTTGCTGGCAGGCTTGCTTTATGTCTTCCTGCCAGGCTTGGGGCAACCCGTCGAGCTGTTGCCCTTGATGCGTCCCTATCTGCTTGTCTTGATGCTGAGCTTGCTGCCGCAGATGGTGTTCAACGCCTACAAACAGTTCAGCGACGGCGTGCAGGACACGGCCATGCCGATGTGGATTATGCTCCTGAGCAACGTGCTGAACATCTTGGGCAACTGGTTGCTCATCTTCGGACACTTGGGCTTCCCTGAAATGGGTTTGTTCGGTGCCGGCATCTCTACGCTTGTGAGCCGTGTGGTGCAGCTTGTGCTGATGGCCGGGGTGTTCCATCTGACCAGGCGTTACGAGCCGTACAGACAAGATTTCCCCAGGGCTTCTGTTACGATGAAAGGCCAGAAGGAGCTGCATCGGCTTGGCTGGCCTGTGGCGTTGCAGCTTGGTATGGAGGCAGCCTCGTTTAGCTTCAGCGCCATCTATGTGGGGTGGCTGGGAGCGACGGCTCTGGCGGCGCATCAGGTGATGATAGTCATCGGCCAGCTCTTCTTCATGCTCTACTATGGAATGTCGGCGGCGGTGGCCGTGCAAGTCAGCTATTACCGTGGTGCCGACGAGCCGGAGCAGATGCAGAAGGTGGCTGTGGCCGGATTGCACCTTTGCTGGATGATAGCCTTTGTGCTCTCCGTGCCGTTGATGCTGATGCGGGACGAGGTAGGGCTGCTCTTTACGCCGAGCGGGGACGTAGCCTCTCTGGTGGCGTTGCTGACGGTTCCTTTCCTGCTCTATCAGGTGGGCGATGCTCTGCAATGCACTTATGCCAATGCCCTCCGAGGCATGGCTCGCGTGAAGCCCATGATATGGATAGCCTTCGTCGCATATATCGTCATCTCGTTGCCACTTGGCTATATCTTCGGCTTCATTTGTGGCTGGGGACTTGTTGGCGTATGGATGGCATTTCCATTTGGCCTAACCAGCGCAGGATTGTTATATTATAAGGAATTCAGAAGATGAGTGAATTGAAGCCCATAGCACATATTGAGACGGATTTTCCTACAAAGTTCGGCGTGCCTCGTCAGAGCGGATTGGTGGCGGGACTGAAAGGCAGGATTGTCTTCGAGCCTGAGTATCGCGACCCTGAGGCTTTGCGAGGTTTGGACGGCTTCAGCCATATCTGGTTGCTATGGGACTTCAGCGAGGCGCGACGGGATGGCATGAAGTGGCGACCTACAGTGCGTCCCCCTCGTCTTGGCGGCAACAAGCGAGTAGGTGTCTTTGCTACCAGAAGCCCTTATCGTCCCAATAACATCGGTCTGTCTTCTGTTCGTATCCTCAGCATTAACTTGCATACCCCCGACGGACCAGTGATAGAGGTTGAAGGCGCCGACCTGATGAGCGGCACACCCATATTCGACATCAAACCCTATCTCGCCTTTACCGACAGTCATCCCGATGCTACCGGGGGCTTTACGGAAGAGACTTTCAATTCGAATCCTTCCTTGGAATCGATAACCTTTACATTCAATTCAATACTTACGAAGACTTTCGACCCAGAGCACCTCAAGACGCTGAAAGAGATACTTCTTTCTGATCCGCGACCTCACTATCATGATGATGCCGACCGCGTTTATGCCCTTGAGTTCGCTGGCAAGGAGGTAAAGTTCCGAATCAGACCTAATCAAATCGAAGCATGGATAGAGTAACAACAACTTGCCTGAATTGCGGAAACGCCTTCGAGGGCGAGTATTGTCCGCATTGCGGCCAGAAGGCAAATACCAAACGGCTGCGACTGACTGAAACCGTCAACAACTTTGTCGGCTCATTTGTGGGCGGCGACAACAAGTTCCTGTGCACTTGCCGCGACCTCTTCATTCGTCCGGGCCACATGATACGTGAGTACATGCAAGGCAAACGCATCGGGTACTACAACCCCCTGCAACTGTTTGTGTTCCTTTTGACGGCTTATGCCATCCTCTCCTACGTCTTGAATGTCAGCGACACCATCTTCGACGACATGACAACCATCAATTTCGAGACGGACACTCAGCCTACGAAGTACGAATACTTGGATTTCGTTTTGAAGAATATAACAAAGATAAGCTCTAACAAACTCTACGGCAACATTGTCCTGTCGTCTTTTGCAGCGTTATCCTTTCAATGGGCTTTTCGCAAGTACAGGATAGCGCGCCCCGACGGACAGCAACTCCCCTTGAACCTCACCGAGCAGTTCTACACCCAGATGTACCACTCCTGTATTGGTATGTTCCTTTCCATCGTCATGCTCCCCCTCTGTCTCATAAAGGGCTTCGACGGATTTCTGACTACCGTTTATTATATAATCACCACAATCTACATCATCGTCCTCTACCGTCAGCTGTACAACATACAGTGGTGGAAGAGCGTCCTGCTGAACTGCGTTGGAATGATTCTGACCATGCTAATCTTCTTCATTGTCCTGATGCTCGTCGCTGTCACAGCCGGAGTTGCAGAGGGAGTAAAGGGATAGCCCTCGCTTGGGGTGTTAGCATGCTCCAACCAAGGTGCTAGTATTCCTTGGCCAAAGTATTAGCGTACTTCGCCTCAAGACCTTATAAGGTTATAAGGCTTTCCTCCTAATGTATGAATAGCATCTCGCGATACTTTGGCAAGGGCCAAAGTTCGTCGTCGACGATAAGTTCCAGATGGTCCACGTGGTAGCGAATCTCCTCGATGAGGGGCGCTACGGTATCGTGGTAGGCAATAGCGCGCTCGCGGCCGTCTTTAATGCGATTGGCCACTCGACGAGCCTCAATGAGGCGTTCCACGTTCTTGATGATGAACGCGTTGTGCTCGCCCATTTGCTTGATGAGGCTCAGGTTTGTGCTATTTAAGGGGTCGGCAACCTCGGCGGGGAAGATTTGCTTCATGCGGTGCACGTTGTCGATGAGCTGCGTCTGGTAGCGCGTGGCGACGGGTATGATGTGGTTCATACAGATGTCGCCGAAGATGCGTGCCTCAATCTGAACCTTCTTAATATAAGTGTCGAGTTTGATTTCGTTGCGAGCCTCCAGCTCTGCCTTGCTCAGGACGTTCATCCCCTCGAACATCTCGATGGTCTCGGGCTTGAGGTATTGGTCGAGGATGATGGGAGCGCTGGTCTCGACGTCGAGCCCTCTGCGCGCTGCTTCTTGCTTCCAAGCCTCGCTGTAGCCGTTGCCGTCGAAGCGGATGGGCTTGCAGGTCTTGATGTCCTCGCGAACGATGCGAAGGATGGCTTTCATGGGCTCCATGCCTTCGCTGATAAGGGCATCGACGCGCGTTTTGAAGTTCGTCAGAGCCTCGGCCATTGCTGTGTTCAGCACTATCATCGATGCGGCACAGTTCTGCTGGCTTCCGACGGCGCGGAACTCGAACCTGTTGCCCGTAAAGGCGAAAGGTGAGGTGCGGTTGCGGTCGGTATTGTCCTGCGTCAATTCGGGTATCTGCGGTATGTCGAGGCTGAGCGTCTGCTTGCCGGAGAGGCTGATTAACTCGTCGTCAGTGCTTGTCTCTAAGTGTTCGAGCAGATCGCTGATTTCCTTTCCCAAGAAGCTCGACACGATGGCTGGTGGTGCCTCGGCTGCTCCCAGACGATGCACGTTGGTAGCACTGATGATGGATGCCTTGAGCAGGCCATTGTGGCGATAGACTGCCATCAGCGATTCGACGATGAATGTAACGAAGCGCAGGTTGTCGAGGGGCGTCTTGCCTGGGCCATGAAGCAGGATGCCGGTGTCGGTGGAGAGGCTCCAGTTGTTGTGCTTGCCGCTGCCGTTGATGCCTGCGAAGGGTTTCTCGTGCAGGAGACAGCGGAAGCCATGCTTGCGAGCCACTTTCTTCATCAGGCTCATGATGAGCATGTTGTGGTCCACGGCGAGGTTCGTCTCCTCGAATATGGGAGCCAGCTCGAACTGGTTGGGCGCTACCTCGTTGTGGCGTGTCTTGCAGGGGATGCCGAGTTCTAGAGACTTTATCTCGAGGTCCTTCATGAAGGCGGCAACGCGCATCGGTATGGAGCCGAAGTAGTGGTCGTCCATCTGCTGGTTCTTCGCGCTATCGTGGCCAAGTAGGGTTCGGCCGGTCATCATCAGGTCGGGACGAGCTGCATAGAGTCCCTCGCCTTGAGCGACTTCTTGAGTGGAGCCTTGTAGTCGAGGGCCTCGCCTGTATAGGAGATGAAGATGGTGGGAATCATCAGGGTGTCGCCAAATACGAAGACGGGGCTCGTGGGGTCCCAGGCACTATAGCCTCGAGCCTCAAAGGTCGAGCGAATGCCACCGCTTGGGAACGAACTGGCATCGGGCTCTTGCTGAACGAGCTGCTTGCCCGTGAACTCTTCTATCATGCCGCCTTTGCCGTCGTGCTCCACAAAGCCGTCGTGCTTCTCGGCCGTGCCTTCAGTCAAAGGCTGGAACCAGTGCGTGCAATGTGTCGCGCCAAGCTCCATCGCCCACTTCTTCATGCCCGCAGCCACTGCATCGGCAGTCGCCATGTCGAGCGTAGCATCGCCTTCGATGACGTCGCATATCTTCTTATAGATATCGGCTGGCAGATACTGTTGCATCTTCTGCCGGTTGAATACGTATTTGGCAAAGAACTCGCTTGGACGCTCCTTGCGGTTGGGTACTTCGACGGGCCTTTTCTTGAATGCCTCGCCTACAATCTGAAACCTAAGAGTACTGGACATCTTTTATATTTACGATTTGACGATTTACGATTTTAGGATTTATTCTCCCTAAAGGGGGTTAGGGGGTCTCTATGAAGCGACGGGAGAGGTCGTCGAAAGCATCGATGCGACGGTCGCGCAGGAAGGGCCACCATTGTCGGACGGTTTCTGTGCGCTGCAGGTCAACATCTACGACGACGGCTTCTTGCTTGGTGTCGCTAGCCTGATAGAGTAGTTCGCCCTGCTGGCCTGCCACGAAACTGCTTCCCCAGAACTGGATGCCACCAGTCGCGCCGCTTGGGTCTGGCTCAAAGCCGACGCGATTGACTGCCACGACAGGGATGCCGTTGGCAATGGCGTGGCTGCGCTGAATGGTCATCCAAGCATCGCGCTGACGTTGCTGCTCCTCCTTGGTGTCGGTGCTCTCGAAGCCAATGGCAGTAGGGAAGATAAGGACGTCTGCTCCCTGCAGGGCCATGAGGCGTGCTCCCTCGGGATACCATTGGTCCCAGCACACTTGTACGCCAAGCTTTCCTATGCTTGTCTCGATGGGGTGGAAGCCAATGTCGCCAGGCGTGAAATAGAATTTCTCGTAATAGGCAGGGTCGTCGGGAATGTGCATCTTGCGATATCTGCCTGCGATGCTGCCATCGATATCGAAGACGACTGCCGTGTTGTGATAGAGACCTGGGGCACGACGTTCGAAGAGACTCGTGACGAGGACGACATGGTTCTCTCTTGCTTTCTTCGAATAGAACTCTGTTGCATCGCCTGGAATGGATTGGGCGTAGCGGAAGTTCATTACATCTTCCGTCTGGCAGAAGTAAGGGCTGTCGTGCAGTTCTTGAAGAACGACGAGCTCTGCACCTTTCTTGGCTAGCTTGCTGATGCTCAGCGCAATCTTCTTGCGATTCTCTGCAACACTTTCTGTGCAGCTTTGTTGTATGATACCTATCTTCATAATGCTTCTCTTGGAAATTGCATGGTGCAGCAGTGCAGGCTTCCATGCTGGATGATGAGTGTTTGGCAGTCAATGCCGATGATGTCGTGATGAGGGAATGCTTCCTGAAGCCGTTCCTTTGCCTTGAGGTCGGTCGATGCATCGCCATAGGTGGGCATCAAGACGGCGCCGTTCGTGATAAGGAAGTTAGCGTAAGTGGCAGGCAGTCGATTGCCGTCTTCGTCGTAAATGGCCTTTGCCATGGGCAATGGGATGAGACGATAAGGCTTGCCATTTGTGGTGCGGAACGACTGGAGCTGCGCTTCCATCTTTGATAGTTCAGCATAATGCTCGTCTTCCTTGTCGAGGCATTGCACGTAGGCGATCGTGTCGTCGGGACAGAAGCGAGCCAGTGTGTCGATATGGCTGTCTGTGTCGTCGCCGGCGAGGTAGCCGTAGTCGAGCCACAGGATGCGTTCCGCATGAAGTGCTTCGAGTAGTCGAGCCTCAATCTGTTCCTTTGTGAGAGGCTGGTTGCGATGTGGCGCAAGCAGGCATTTGCTTGTAGTCAAGATGGTCCCTTTGCCGTCGCTCTCGATGCTGCCTCCCTCGAGAACGAAATCGAGGTGGCATTCATACGTCCCTTTTAGAATGTTCTGCTCTGCCATTCTTCGGCAAATCTCGTTATCGAGTTCGGCGGGGAACTTCTCGCCCCAGCCGTTGAACTTAAAGTCGAGCAGATGGGGGCCGTCATTGGCAAGCAATGTGATGAAGCCATGGTCGCGAGCCCAAGTGTCGTTGGTCGGCGCTTTGCAGAAGGAGATGCGGGTAAGTTCCCTTGTAGTCAAAGCCTCTTCGAGCAATTGGCGAACATGGGCAGGCTCAGGTGTTACTATAATAATATGTACGCGCGTAGAGAGAGCCTTCGCCATATCAATATAGCAGCGGTTCACGGCCTCCAGAATGGGATGCCAATCAGTACCGGCATGCGGCCATGTGAGCTGCACGGCACCTTGTTCGTGCCATTCGGCTGGCAAGTATGATTGACTGCTTGGCATAGGAGGATGTATAATATGGGTGTGCAAAGTTACGAATAAATTAAGAATTAATGCAAAGAAATTTGGTTTTTATCTTGGAAAGCCGTACCTTTGCAGCGCAATTGTATGTAATTGCACACTAAAAACATACTGTTCGTATGAGCGTAAGAGTTCAAGACGTTATCGACGCCCTTGAAGATTTCGCGCCTCTGCCCTTGCAGGAAAGCTACGATAATGCTGGCTTGCAGGTTGGATTGACAGAAGCGGAAGTGTCAGGGGCTTTATTGTGCCTGGACGTCACGGAGGAGGTGATTCGAGAGGCGATGGAGTTGGGATGCAATATGATTGTGTCGCACCATCCGCTTATCTTCCATGGACTGAAACACCTGACGGATGCGGATGTGGTGCAGCGTTGCGTGCGTATGGCCGTGCAGAACGACATTGCCATCTATTCGGCTCATACCAACCTGGATGCTGCTGTGGATGGCGTCAACTACATGATGGCCGAGCGACTCGGGCTGGTGGATGTGGTGCTGCTGCAGCCCAGACAGGTGGCTGTCGGCATCGGCCAGAGTGCCCATACGGTGCAGGCCGGCTCGGGCGTGATAGGTTATCTGCCCGAAGGGGAAGACTCGTTGGCTTTCCTGCAAAGGGTGAAGCAGGCTTTCGGTGTGGAGTGCCTGATGCACAACGAGTTGTTGGCCCGTCCCATAGAGAGCGTCGCCGTTTGTGGCGGGGCAGGGGATTTCCTCTTGGATGAGGCTGTGAGAGCTGGTGCAGATGCGTTCCTGACGGGAGAGATGCACTATCATCAGTACTTCGGGCACAACGGACAGATACAGATTGGCGTGCTCGGTCACTATCAGAGCGAGCAATACACGATGGATATATTCAATTCAATTATAGGCGAGAGGTGCCCAAGGCTGCCGCTCTTCAAGACGACAGTCTGCACCAATCCCATCAAATACTTATAACATTATGGCAAGAGAAAAAGCTAAGAAAGACCCCGCTGACTACAGCGTTGAGGAGAAACTGAAGAACCTTTATGCTCTTCAGAGCATGCTTTCAGAGATTGACAGCATCAAGACACTGCGCGGCGAGCTGCCCCTTGAGGTTCAGGACCTGGAGGACGAAATCGAGGGTATGACGACTCGCATCGAGAAAATCAACAACGACATTGCCGAGCTGAAGAAGGAAATCAGCGAACGCAACGGTAAGATTACCGAGAACAAGGCAAACATCGAGCGTTACAACACGCAGATGGACAGCGTCCGTAACAATCGTGAGTACGACAGCCTGACGAAGCAAGTGGAGTATGCCGAACTCGACAACCAGTTGCACGAGAAGAAGATACGCGAGGCTAAGGAACTCGTTGAGGCAAAGACAGCCGAGATGACGCGTTGCAACCTCGACGTGAACGACCGCCGAGTGCTCCTCGAAACGAAGAAAGAGGAACTGGAGGAGATTGTAAGCGAGACTAAGGCTGAGGAGGAGAAGCTCCGCGAAAGGGCTAAGAACCTGGAACTCACCATCGAGCCGCGTCTCCTGAATGCCTTCAAGCGCATTCGCCGCAATAGTCGCAACGGCTTGGGCATCGTCTCTGTTCAGCGCGACGCCTGCTGCGGTTGCTTCAACAAGATACCGCCACAGCGTCAGCTCGACATCCGTAGCCGCAAGAAGATTATCGTTTGCGAGTACTGTGGCCGCATCATGATTGACCGCGAACTGGCCGGACTGCCCTCAGAAGCTCAGGAAGGAGCAAAGAAGGGTACTCGTAAGCGTGCTTCGAAGAAGAAGGAGGAATAAGACCAATCTCGTTTGAGAAACTATATGGGCGTGCTTCTGTAAAGACAGGGGCACGCCTTCCTTTTTTAAGCTGCCGTGGGGCGTTTCCCGACGAGGACAACCTATTTGACGCAAAAGGTATAGGATGTCTGTCACTCCCCTATAGGGCGTTGCTCACTCCCCTATAGGGCGTTGTTCACTCCCCTATAGGGCGTCGCGAGTGGAAACTCGCTCCCCTTTGTGGGGCCGAAGCCACATTCAGTGGCTTCTCCGGAGCATACTCCGGACCCCAGTCGCCCCTATAGGGCGTTTGTCGCTACTCTATAGGGCGTTTTTCGGACTCTTATGTTTCCTTGGGAAAGGCTCTGTGTTATCCGAGATTATTTGATGTCGTTGTATGTCGGAATGTCCTCGACAAACTGGTAGGTGCCGCTTTCGTAGTCTATCTGGCAGCAGTAATGTTGCAACCCGTTGCTCACAATGAGCCACTTCACTCGAAGCCGGATATTGTATCGGCTTATCTGCTCGAAGACCTGCTGAGTGATGTCGATATTGGGCGCCTTGTACTCGATAATCATCAGTGGCTCAGCCTGTTTGCCATAGACAACCGAGTCGCAACGCTTCTTCGTGCCGTTCAGGGTGATGGACACCTCGTTGCCAATGCACTCTGCAGGATAGCCTTTCTGACTAATCAGGAAGTGGACGAACTGCTGCCGAACCCATTCCTCGGGCGTCAGAGCCACATATTTCCGCCTCAAAACGTCAAAAACATGAGGTTTCCCGGCCTTTGTCGTGACCTTAAGCTCAGTTTTCGGAAGGTTAAGTACCTGCATATCGATTTTTTTCGTAACTTTGCTGCAAAATTACATAAAAGATGAAGACAAAGCAAGAAATCGTAGAGAATTGGTTGCCAAGATACACGCAAATGCCACTCGAGAGCTTCGGAACATACATTCTGCTCACTAACTTCAATAACTATGTGGACATCTTCTGCGACAACTTCGGCATAGAAAAACCCGCCTACACCTCGAACATGCGATGTGCAACGGCTGACGGCATCACCATCATCAACTTCGGTATGGGTAGCCCGAACGCTGCCATCATCATGGACTTGCTGAGCGCCATCAAGCCGAAAGCCTGCCTGTTCCTGGGCAAATGTGGCGGCATCTCATCGAAGACACAACGCGGCGACCTCGTCCTGCCCATTGCTGGCATCCGAGGAGAGGGTACCAGCAACGACTACTTCCCGCCCGAAGTGCCTGCTCTCCCCGCGTTCATGTTGCAACGTGCAGTCAGCTCAACAATCCGAGACCTTGGCTTCGATTACTGGACCGGCACAGTCTATACGACCAACCGACGCGTCTGGGAACACGACGACAAGTTCAAGGAGTACCTCCGCACAACGCGGGCAATGGCTGTCGATATGGAGACGGCAACGCTTTTCACTTGTGGCTTCGCCAATCACATCCCGACGGGAGCACTCCTTCTGGTCAGCGACAACCCCATGACACCTGAAGGCGTGAAGACGAGCGAAAGCGACCGTCAGGTGACGGCAGGTTATGTGGTCGATCATGTAAACATAGGCATTCAGGCACTCGAAATGATCAAACAGGACAAGAAGACTGTCAAGCACCTGAAGTTCGACTACTAAATATGGCAGCGAAGGGCATTACATACGACGATATCCTGCGCGACCTTAAGGCGCAGAAAGTGGCTCCCGTCTATTATCTGATGGGCGAGGAGGACTATTATATCGATAAGCTGAGCGATGCCATCGTGGATGCTGTGCTGACGGAGGACGAGAAGGATTTCAACCTCGACATCGTCTATGGCGCAGAAGTCGATATAGACAAGGTGATCGAACTGGCTCATGCCTATCCCATGATGGCCGAAAAGCGTGTCGTCCTCGTGCGAGAAGCACAAGCAATACGCTCCCTCGATGGCCTCGAGGCATATCTCGAGCACCTCACTCCCACGACGGTTCTCGTCTTTTGCCACAAGCACGGAAAACTCGACGCACGAAAGGCCGCTGCCAAAGCCATTCAGCAAGTGGGCGTCGTCTTCGAGAGCAAACGCCTTTTCGACAACCAGCTCGCACCCTTCATCTCGCAATATCTTCATAAACATAATGTCGATATCGAGCCCCAAGCCGTTCTGATGCTTGCGGGGCATGTAGGCTCCGACTTGAGCCGACTCACCACGGAAATGGACAAACTGCTCCTCGCTCTGAATGGAAATAGGGTAGTAGGGGCCTCGCTCGTCGAGGAACTGACTGGCATGAGCAAGGACTTTAATGACTTCGAACTGCAGTCCGCCCTCGCGCAACGTAACATCTTCCGTGCAAACCAAATAGTAAAATACTATCAAGGCAACCCTCGCAGCTTCTTCATCACCAGAACCCTTACCAATTTATTTACATTTTTTTCTGACGTTATGCTGGCATATTATGCTCCAGACAAAAGTGATGCCGGTATAGCTGCCTGGTTAGGGAAGACAGAATGGAAGGTCAGGATGGACATCGGGCCAGCCCGAAGAAACTACTCCGGCGTGAAGGTAATGCAAATTTTGGGCGAAATTCGCAAAACTGACGCCAAAAGTAAGGGGGTAGGGGGCGTAAGAACACCCCAAGAAGAGCTTCTTCAGGACCTAATCTTCTTTATTTTACATTAATTTTCACCAAAACTGTCTTGGCTCACGAAGCCAGTTTTCTGCCCTTATCCCCTGAAATAAAACACCTTAGATAGGATTCTACCCTTCTGAGAATCGCACGAAAATCCTCAACCTTCCCCTCGGTCCGAAAGAATGCGAAAAACGTCGATTTTTGCGATTTTGGCTGTTTTTCCGTGTTTTTAGCTTGTTTGGATTCAGAAACATAAACAGGCGCATTTCCATACAAAACCAAACAAAACGACCAATTCAATTTACAAAACTCCCTAATGCCATACTTGTCTGTTTTGTTTCCAAAACTGCAATATCAAAATCAAAACACAGGCCGCTGCATATTTCTGTGAAATCTTATGCATAACGAATTGACATTCTTATTGCATTGAAAACCAGTGAATAATGCAATTTGGCCAAAATAAAATGGAGATATAATTGCACAAAACAGGGGAAAAGTGCCACTTCTGACCTGAAGATGCCCAGGAACGTATGCCAGGCACGTGCATTACGCTATAAAACCCAGAATGATATGCGATTTTGCAAAACAAACTTACTTTAAGCTGATTTTGTGGCAGATAGAGGGTTTTGTTCAAGAAGAATTAGTTAGTGCCACAAGTTAATTTTGTTTTGTGAATATAGTTTTGTGAATCGCAAAACTGCATGAATTTTTAAATTTCCAAAGCAAAAGTTTTGTAGATTAAACTTTATTTTGTACCTTTGCACAGGTTTAGAAATGCAAACAGGCACGTAAAACGATACACTTATATATTATGAAGGACAGGATTAGTGCTCTCATGAAACACATGGGAATGTCGCAAAAGGATTTTGCTAACGAGATATGTATTTCGCCAGGAACGCTATCGAGTATTTTTAGTGGCAGGAACAAGCCGACCCTTAACACCCTTAATAACATTCATGAACGTTTTCCTGAGGTTAATATGGATTGGCTGATGAACGGAAAAGGCGAGATGTTTGGTTCTACAGCTCCTGTTTCTCCGCAATTCGAATCGAATAATGAAGGATCACAGATTGCGCCATCATCTGGCTCTGGTTTGCCTATTCAACCTGGGTTCATGGATCATCTTGCAACCTCTCAGCAGATGCCCCCTCAAACTTCTAATTTGACGTTAGAAGGAAAAATATTTGACAAACCTTCTCGTAAAATAGCAGAAATAAGAGTCTTTTATGACGACGGAACATACGAGATATTCTCTCCTAAACAATGAAAAATGTCGGAACATAGTTTTATGTTCCGATTTTTTTTAGCCATAACTTTGTTGCATAACTGTTACGCTTAGGCATAATACGACACATTTTTGCTTGTTTTGTTTGTTTATCTCTTGCTATTGTCGTAACTTTGCACCGCGTTATATATAATAATGTATATGAGGAAGTACGTTTTGGACCTTCGAGTTACCTCTGCCGAGCAGCTGAGTGAGCGATATCTCCTGCTTTCGGCGACCAATCCAGCAGGTCCTCTTCCGGAAATGAGTCCTGGACAGTTTGCCCAGCTCCGTATTGACGACAGCAAGGAGACGTTCCTGCGCCGTCCAATCAGCTTGCATCATGTTGATTATGAGCATAATGAGGTCAGTTTTCTGATACAGAAGGCAGGAAAGGGAACTGCGTCGCTTTGGCTGAAACAGCCTGGCTCGACGTTGAACGTCATTTTGCCTCTTGGCAAAGGCTTCACGATGCCCACATCGGCAGAACAGAGGTTCTTGCTCGTTGGAGGCGGTGTTGGCGTTGCTCCCCTCCTGTTCATGGGAGAAGCGATGCTGCGGATGGGCGTTCGACCCACGTTCCTGCTTGGCGCTCGCAGTAAGTCTGACCTGCTTTTGCTCGATAAGTACCGTGCTTTGGGGACTGTTTATGTGACCACGGAAGACGGTTCGGAAGGCGAAAAAGGCTTCGTTACGCAGCACAGTATTTTGCAGCGAGAAAAGTACGACAATATTGCTGTATGCGGGCCTAAGCCCATGATGTTGGCAATGGCTTCCTATGCAAAACATACAGGAATCTCGTGTGAAGTAAGCTTGGAAAACGTGATGGCTTGCGGCTTGGGCGCTTGTCTTTGCTGCGTCGAAAACACGAAAGACGGAAATGTTTGTGTCTGCAAGGAAGGACCTGTGTTCGATGTCGAGAAACTGAATTGGTGAAGCCTCAAAACGTGGCGTAGTTAAATTGCAAAGTTAACGTGTTAAGTTGGCAAAGTTAACGTGTTAAAATGATAAAGTTAACGTGTTAAGTTTGGCAACGACACTAGGGTGGTTGACTAAGATACTGTAAAGGAAAAACAAAGATGGCAGATTTGCGAGTGAAAATAGCTGGCTTGGAGCTGACGAATCCGGTGCTTACGGCGAGCGGAACTTTTGGCTATGGCATAGAGTATCAAGACTTTATCGACCTGAGTCAGTTGGGAGGCATCATCGTCAAGGGCACTACCCTCGAGCCTCGAGAAGGCAATCCTTATCCCAGAATGGCCGAGACGGCACAAGGAATGCTAAATTGTGTTGGCCTTCAGAATAAGGGAGTGGATTATTTCTGCCAGCATATCTACCCTCAGATAAAGGACATCAAGACCAACATGATTGTGAATGTGTCTGGTAACAGTCCTGAGGATTATGCCGAATGTGCTGCTCGTATCAATGAACTCGATTGCATTCCAGCAATAGAGCTTAACATCTCCTGTCCGAACGTCAAACATGGCGGAATGGCTTTCGGTACAACGACCGAAGGAGCGTCGAGTGTTGTAAAGGCCGTTAGGGAGGCCTACAAGAAGACGCTCATCGTGAAGCTCTCGCCAAATGTTACAAGCATTACGGACATTGCTCTTGCCGTACAAGACGCTGGAGCTGATGCAGTTAGCCTCATAAACACTTTGATGGGAATGGCCATCGACATAGAAAAGCGTAAACGCGTCTTGAGTATCGGAACGGGAGGACTCAGCGGCCCATGCATCAAACCAGTTGCTTTGCGAATGGTTTACCAGGTGGCTCATGCGGTTCAAGTGCCTGTTATTGGTCTTGGAGGTATTAGCTGTGCGAAGGATGCAATAGAGTTCCTGCTGGCAGGGGCTTCTGCGATAGAGATTGGAACAGCCAATTTCCTTGATCCGACCATTAGTGCCAAGGTTGCTCAGGGTATTAATGAATACCTCGAGAAATATGGTTTCAAGAGCGTTAAAGAGATAATTGGAATCTGCGAATAAGTGACGTAAGTTATGCGAATAGACATCATAACCGTATTACCCGAACTGATTGAGGGCTTCATGCAGGAGTCTATTGTCGGAAGGGCACAAAGGAAGGGTTTGGTGGAAATACATATCCACAATCTGCGCGACTATACATTGGACAAATGGAGGCGCGTGGACGACTATCCTTTTGGCGGTTTCGCCGGTATGGTGATGCAGTGCGAACCTATTGACCGATGCATCTCAGCCTTAACAGCCGAGCGTCATTACGACCAGATTATCTTCACGACACCCGATGGGGAACAGTTCGACCAGCCGATGGCCAATAGTCTTTCGCTTTGCGAGAACATCATTATCCTTTGCGGACACTATAAAGGCATCGATTATCGCATTCGCGAACACCTTATAACTAAGGAGGTTAGCATTGGCGATTATGTCTTGACGGGAGGAGAACTTGCGGCAGCTGTAATGGCGGATGCAATCGTTCGCATCCTTCCAGGAGCAATTGGCGACGAGCAAAGCGCTCTCTCCGATTCGTTTCAGGACAATCTCTTGGCGGCTCCGGTATATACAAGGCCGGCTGAATACAAGGGTTGGAAGGTACCCGAGGTCTTGCTTTCGGGTAACGAGCGCTTGATAAAGGAGTGGGAATTGCAGCAAAGCATCGAGCGGACACAAAGGCTTCGACCCGATTTGCTCAAGGGCGAGACCATTCCAAACATGAAGAAGAAAGGAAAAAACAAATAAAAGAGATATGGAAAAGAAGAAAATGAACCTTTACATCATAGCTGGTTGCAATGGCGCGGGCAAGACAACAGCCTCGTTCACGGTATTGCCGGAGATGTTGGGTTGCCGCGAATTCGTCAATGCCGACGAGATAGCAGCAGGTCTTTCGCCCTTCAATCCCGAAGGTGTGGCCATTCAAGCTGGCCGACTCATGATAGACCGCATCATCTATCTCCTGAAAGAAGGCGAGACCTTTGCCTTCGAGACGACTTTGGCGACGCGGTCGTACGTGAAGCTCATCAAGCAAGCACAAAAGCGTGGCTACTTTGTGACGCTGCTTTTCTTCCTGTTGAGCACGCCCGAACAGGCCATTGCCCGTGTGGCAAAACGCGTTGCGATGGGCGGTCACAACATACCTACCGACGTTATTTTGCGTCGTTACGAAGCAGGTTTGAGCAACCTGTTCCAGCTCTACATGCCGGTTGTGGACAGCTGGTCGCTCTATGATAATAGCGACTGCCCTGCTGTCCATCTCGCATCCGGGCTGGGTGGAGACAAGGTAATGGTTTATGAAGAAGAGGCTTTTGCTAAGCTTCAGGAACAATACGGCAAGCCGGAGGAGGGCGAGAAGGCATGAAAGAGAAAGAGATACTCGAGATGCAACGCCTCATAGACGAGGGCGTTCGTCGTGCTCAGATCCGCCTTTTGCAACGAGCACATGCTGCCAACCAGAGCCTTGTGGTGTGCCGAAACGGTAAGATTCTTGAGATGGTTCCAGAGGTGGAACAGGCTTTCCAAGATAGTAATACGGGAGATCCTCTGGCACGTCGCAAGCAAAGATAAGTCTTGTTACTGGGATGAAGCTGCTTAGGTACTTGTGGAGCATGTTGCTTCTTATGTTTGTGTTTGAGGTTTATGCAGACCTTGACCGCCAGAATTGGATGGCTTCTCTGCCAGGAAGAGCATCGTTGCGCAGCCTTTCCATCCCAGGAACTCATGATGCAGGCACTAAGGGATTTAGTTGGAATGCCGAGTGTCAGCGCTATTCCATCAAGGACCAGCTTTCGCTTGGCGTGCGAGCTTTTGACCTCCGGCCAGGCATTAATGGAAGTAATCTGGTTATTTATCATGGTTCTTCAACGCATGGGAGCGAGACGCTGAATAGCATTTTCAGCACTTACGACAGCTTTTTGGCGGACCATCCGGGCGAGTTCCTTATTGTCTTTCTAAAGAATGAATTGGGCAACGGCAATTGGGGCGAGAAGATGAAACAGGTGTTGGACGCCCATTCTTCTCGTTTGCTGGAACTCAATCCCTACCTGACTGTCGAGCAGATGCGTGGCAAGATGCTTGTGTTGAGCCGTGAAAGTTGGGGAGATAGTAACTATGGTGCGGTGAGGGTTGATAGTTGGCAAGACAACGCAACCTTCGATATGACCTATCGAGGCAAGTTTGGCGATGAGCTTCCCTGCCGCATTCAGGACATCTATAACGCAGCTTCCTCGGATAATCTCAACAAGAAGAAGGCTGATATAGAACGCCTCTTGAGCGAGGCAATGGCTGGTACGACGGGCAAATTCTACATCAATCACACATCGGGTTTCACGAAGGAGAACTACATTATCAATAATCATTATGTGGCCGATTGCGCTGAAAAGTGTAACGAACTTGCGTTGAATTACCTTAGGTCCCATAGTGGACCGACGGGTGTCATTCTGATGGACTTTGCGGGAACCGACCGTTATGAGCTCACTTTCTCCAGTCATGATACGCGAGGCCAATTGCTCGTTGATGCCATAATTACGAATTGTCAGGCAACTGCAACAGCTCCTCCGGCCCCTGGTCCCGAATGGGTTTTGCCAATGGGCAGTGATGTCCCGTGGAATGGGCGTGTTTATCGCAAGGATGCTGCCTCGCAAACTTCCAGTGCTGTCGATGCTTTGAAGGCTCCGGCTACTGGTTGGTATCGTTTGGATTACAATGATAGCGAGTGGCAGGAAGCAGTTTTCCCGATGGGAAGTCCCAATTACGGTTTGCCTTATGTGTCGCGCTGGACGGGCGAGTACAACTGTTATTGGATTCGTCGGGAGTTTTATCTCGATGGCTTTACCTCGTTGTTGCCCCATACCCTTCGCGTCTTCCATGATGACGACTACAAGCTCTACATCAATGGCACGCAGGTGCTTTCGGAAGATGGATGGACTACCGACACGCCCATCGAGAAGAATGTTTCCCGATACTTGAGGCGGGGGCGCAATGTTATTGCTGCTCTGGTTCAGCAGAATACTGGCGGCGCTTATTTCGATTGTGGCATTTATCGGACGGGCGAGCCCATCGAACAGATTGTTTTCGACGAGACTTCCACCACGGTTCCCGATGGAGGTGTTTGCCTTAGCATAAAGGTGAACAAGAGGTTTCCTGGGCATGTTTGGACGACGCTTTGCTTGCCTTTCAACCTGTCGGCAACTCAGATAACGGAGTTGCTTGGCGAGGGAACTGAGGTTCGAGAGCCTTGTGCTTTCGATTCGGGTGGCGAGAAATGGTATGTGGCGTTCGACGAGGTTACGTCCATCAGGGCGGGGCGTCCTTGCCTTGTTCGCACCCAAGCCACCATAAACGACTTCGAGCTGACTCCCGATAACGGGCTTAACGTCAAGACCACTGTCAATAGCCCCATCAAGTTGAGCGACAGAGCTGGCAATAAGCTGACTTTCACCGGGTATTACCCCAAGAGCGTTTTGCCTTTGGGCAGTTTCTATTTGACGAGCAACAGGTTCTACAGCTACAAGAATTCCATCAAGCAGAACGGCCTTCGAGCTTATCTCGAGCCACAATGCGCCGACGGAACCGAGGTTACCGCCATCGAGTTTCTGCTTGGAGATGCTACTGGAATAACGGAAATCCAGCCAGCCGGTCAGCCTATCTATTATGATTTGAGTGGTCGTCGCATCGAAAAGCCACAAAGCGGCGTATATATTCAACTCGATCCGGACGGAAAGGCTACAAAGCGATTGGCTGGAAACAATAGATGAGGGCTTCGAAACTTAACGCCTAAAAGGTCGTATGAACAGGAATATAGGAATCTTTTGTGCATCGTCGAACCGGCTGGAACCGGTGTTCTACGAGGAGGCGAAGCGTCTTGGCGAATGGATTGGACGCCAAGGCAGGACGCTTGTTTATGGCGGTGCGAATTGCGGATTGATGGAGACTTTAGCCCGTTCGGTTCACGAGAGTGGCGGTCGCGTGCTGGGAGTCGTTCCGCAGATTCTGGTCGATAACGATAGGGTGAGCGGTTTCATCGACGAGATGGTTCTGACGCCAGACCTGAACCAGCGCAAACAGGGCATCATAGACCGCTCGGACATCATCATCGCTATGCCAGGAAGCGTGGGAACCCTCGACGAGGTCTTTACCGTTCTGGCGGCCAACACAATCGGGATTCATAGCAAACGTGTGCTTTTCTGGAACATCGATGGGTTCTGGGACGAGTTGTTCCAGATGTTCCGGGGGCTCGAGCGGCGGAACGTCATCAACAAGCCACTGAGCGATTACGTGCTTGTGGCCAATGCGTTCGACGAGGTGATTCGTCTGGTTGAATAAGCAGAGAAGTTTCTTAGAAGCAAACGCCAAAGTGTACGCCGCTTTCACGTACGCCAGGGTATTTGCTCGAGTCGCGGAAGTCCCTTGAGTAGCTGACTCCCAAGAAGTAGCGGTCCCAATAGAAGCGCAGGCCAACTTGCCAGCTTACCTGAAAGCTTTTCCATCCGCCATCGCACAGCAGATTGGTGCTCTTCTCGCCAGTATGTTCCCGAGCCATGGCAATGGCGCGCAACGAGGCTCCGGAAAAGGGAGCGATGGCAAAGTCCTTCTTGCTCCAGGGATACCATTTGTAAATCACATTGACGGGGATTCGGAAGGTCAATGCACGGCCGCTCATTACGCTTGTCTCCCACGAGAACTTCATGTTTGCGCCCACTTCCACGAAGTACGGCATATCCTCCACGACCTCAATGAAGCGGCTATAGCCAAGCGTGAACTCGTTGAATTTCACGCGTTCAGCATCCTCGCCCACTTGATATCTCGAGGGCGAGTACTGCAGGTAGAAAGCGTTTTTGTATTCCTTGTGCTGTGGCTTTGGGGCGACCTCTTCGTCGTCGAGCGTCCATTCCTCCACGTCATAGGAGTCGTCAAACTGGGCTTGGGCGTTCAGTCCACAGCACAGCACGGCAAACACAGCCATTTTAATTCGGGTGGTAAACATGGCTTCTTTGTTTAGTAGAAAAAAGTGAAAGGTCAGGTCGCTACGAGCGCTTCGTTATGACGATATGCGTCACGATACCGGCGATGATGATGACCAGTGCACCGATGTTGTAGAAATTGTAGTCCACCAAATCGGCGAAGTAACTAATGATGAGCAGCAAAGCGCCCAGCACAATCAGGATGATACCCAAGTTCTGTTTGTTCATAATATTATGAGTTTATGTGTACTTTTGCACTGCAAAGATAAGAAATATAATTAAGAATTAATGCAGAAGCGGAAAGAATTTTCTTTTATCGAGCAATTTTCACCTCTCAAGGCTCCGATTGAAAAAGTACTCTCGACCGTAAGTCAACTCTTAATTTTCAATTTTCAATCTTTAACTTTTAACTTTTAACTTTTAACTTTTAATTTTTAACTTTTAATTCTCAAAACTGCCACCACTTCTTTTTCGGTTTCGGTTGTTCCGTCGAGAAGCGTTCCATCATGATCTGTTCGTACGACTTCCTTTCGGTAATCATCTGATAGATGGTTCCCCAATCGGGCAGTCCGCCCACGTTTCGGTCGTCAATCCACATGTCAACCTTCAGTTTGCGGCTGAAGCTGCGGTTCTTGCCCTCCACCTCTTCGGGGAAGTCCTTGTTCACGGCATAGAACTCCACGCCTCGCTTCCTGCACCATTCCACCGCCTCGTCCAGCAGCTTGCCCTCGCGCACGCTCCACAGAATCAGCTTGTGGCGCTGTTCAATCAGCATCCTGAGCGTCTGCGTAGCGAAGGGCAGCTCCTTACCGATTTCCGGGTAACGGTGTTCAACAATCGTTCCGTCGAAGTCAACAGCAATAGTCATAATTTTTTTGTCTTATCTATGTTTCTGGGGGACAAAGGTACAATATAAAAATGAAAAATGAAAAGTTAAAAATGAAAAATGATAGGAAATACGAAAAAACTCCCACACACTAATCGTTAATCTCTAATCTTTTTCTTACCTTTGCACCACAAATAACGAACCCACTAACCTCTAATCTACAACATAATGAAGAAATCATCCCTCTTGCTTGCACTCATGGCAGTGCTCATGATGTCGAGCTGCGTGTCAACAAAGAAGATTGTCTATTTCCAAGACCCCGACCAGGTGTTCCAGGACGGACAGAAAATCATGCAACAATACGAGATGCGACTCAAGCCCGCCGACCAGATTCTCATCAAAGTCACCTGTTCCGAGCCCGCTCTGCTTAGCATCTTCGCACAAGACGTCACGATGGGTACCGCTGGCAACACCAGTTCCCAGAACATAACCAGCACCGGCTCCATGACAAACGCCTATGGCTATACCGTCAGCAACGAAGGCTTCGTCGTCCTGCCAGCCGTGGGACGCGTCTCGGTGGCAGGCCTCACCTCCGACGAGGCAGCCCGTCGCATCGAGGAGAGCATCATCGCAGCCAACCTCATCAAAGACCCCGAGGTGACCGTTCGCCTGCTCAATGCCCGCGTCGCAGTGCTCGGAGCTGTCAAGAACCCGCAAGTCGTCAACCTCACCAGCGAGCGCAACACCATCCTCGACGTCCTGTCCCGCTGCGGCGACATCGCCGACACCGGATTGCGCAAGAAGATAACCCTCTATCGCGAAGAGAATGGCGAGCGCAGGAAGTACTACATCGACCTCACCAACACCGACATCTTCCAGAGCCCTGCCTACTACGTCCAGCAGAACGACCTCATCTACGTCGAGCCCAACAAGAGCCAGACCGTCAAGAGCAGTGCCTTCTACACCTTCCTCGGAGCCGGTTCGTCCATCCTGGGCGTCATCGCATCCGTCGTGGCACTCGTCTTTGCTGTGAAGAAGTAAAAGAGTCAGATTTCGATAGAACCCCATACCGTCGGCTCGACCGAAGAGATGTCGAAGCCGTCCAACCAAAGGCCTGCAGAAACCCTCCGCAGGCCTTTTGTGTATAGGTAAGTCGAGGGCACACCCTCTATCAGCAGACACTTGCGGAAGTGCCCCGCGTTCGTGGGCAACGAGAAGCTCGCCTTGCTCCCCGCCGTAGAGAGCTCCACGGGGATGCAGCGCGCAATGTCCGTGCAGAGCGAGTCGGACGAAAGCAGGATGTTACTCCCGTTGTCGGCATCCGCAGAGAAGACGGCATTGTTCATCGAGCGTGGCGCAGTGCCCACCATGTAGCCAATCACCCATACCGGCTCGTCGGCCGAGAGCTCCAAGGCACAAAAGTCCGCTATGGTATAGGGGCAGTCCCTCGTACCCTCGCCCGTGCCGACAAGGCGTACAGCCCGTGTCGCCTCACCCGCCGCACCGGCACCGGCAGGCTCCACCGCCAAGTCCGTTTTCTGGCAACAAGCCAGCAGCAGGCAGCAGAGCAGCAGGCTATTCCTCTTCCGTAAAAGCATCCAGCACCCTCTTGCAGACCTTCGGCAGATTGTATTTGTAGTAGATAGTGTCGCCCCAAAGCAACAGAAACACCAGGCAGACAAAGACGCCCCATCCCAGCAGAATAATTAAAGCTAAACTCATACCGCAAACTGCAATGATTTGAATATTTACCGCAAAATTACAATAAATAAATTGAATAATGAAGAAATAATCTGTAAATTTGCATGCAGAAACAAATAAATTTACACAATATGTCCGTTCAACTGAAAACAAGGAACCTTTTGTTGCCTTTTATCTCTTGTTTGTTGCCTCTGCTCGTTTCCTGTCAGTCTGGACTGGATGAAGCACCGAGCCAGGAGGGTGAATGCACTGTGAACTTCTTGGTTACTAACTATAGGCAAATCAGCTTCGATGACCTTTCGTCAGCTTCGACACGTTCACCAGCAAGTACCATTCCTACCGACCACCCTTCAACACTGCGTCATCTTCTTATAGCTGTTTTTGATGCAGAGACAAATCAGCAAGTTTGCTCTCCAATCCAACATGATCAATCAGACTATGAAGAAAGCGATAAGTGGGAAGCTTATAGGCAGTTCTCGATAACACTTCCTTATGGCCATTATCGAGTGCTTATTCTTGGCTTTAATGGTGATAAAACTTGCCATATCACCTCACCTGAACAGGTTACATGGAGTGCAGACTATGTACCGAATACGTTTCTCTATTGCGAGGAACTCACACTCGACAAGAATGCCACTCTTGATCGTAAGATTACCCTCCGCCATGTTGTGGCTGCCTTCCGCCTGAGGGCAGAAGATGCAATCCCTGCAGAATTAAAGAAGATGCGTTTCATCAGTTCGGCTGGAGGCACAGTCTTGGATGCGACAACAGGTTATGCGAAGCAAAATACAGGCAGAATTTCAAACATTGAGATTTCATCTGATAAAGTTGGCGAAAAGGAAATGGATTTTACCGTTTACCTGTTTCTCCCAGAGGAAGAGATTACTGCAAACTATACTGTTCAGGCTTTGGGAGAGAATGATAATCCTTTGTATAGTAAACATTTTATGAACGTCCCTCTTCGTATCAATGTTATGACCGCATGGCAAGGAGCAATGTTTGAGAACACAGGGGACGATGACGATACGGTTTATCCTTTTGGCATTAATCTTTATTGGGACACGGCATGGGCTGATACAATTCGTCTGACTCCCTAACCATCAATATACGCGATTACCATTTTGATAAATTGTCAGCATTTTGTGCTGAAATCTATCAAAGCGTCAATTATTGCACACTCCTAAAAACGTCGAAAAATGGGCTTCGACGTGGCTTTTTTCCTGATGCGACGTGAGGCCTTGGCAAAAGCGACGTGTCGATTTTATAAAATCCTCACGTCGATTTTGAAAAACCTCCGTGTCAAGTTTACCTTTTTGATGTGGCGAAAAGTGTGCAAAAACGGTTTAAAAGTGTCTGTTTTGCAAGTTGTACATTGCAATTTGCCACTTTTATAATAATGGGTGAATGCGAGAAGCGATGAGTTATCGCCTGTGAATCAGGAGGTTGTAAAAGTGCATTCGATTTAAGCCCTTATTTTTGCTCGGGGGTCGAAAAGTGCCACCGAGACAAAAATAAGCGATTCTGGAGAGTTTGTGAAAAAGGGGTGTGTAAGCGAAAAGGGTGTTTTCGCTTACATTTTGTCAAATCCTTCTTTCGCCAGTTATGTAATCAGAATTTTATTCTAATGTCGGCTCCTATTTGTGTTGGTGTGCCCTGTTGCGCGAAGACTTGGCCGCGGGTGACGAAGCTGAAGGCGTTGTAGTGGGTGCTGGTCAGGTTGTTGCCCCAGAGAGAGAGCTCGAGGTCGCTGTGGCGCAGGGTGAGCCGTGCGTCGAGCAGGGCGTAGAAGGGCTGCGAGATGTCGTTCTCGCGCGTCCAGTAGATGCGTCCCATGCCTTTTCCGATGGCGGCGAGGGTGATGTCCTGCAGCCAACCGCGGGTGTGCCAGGTGTAGCTGGTGGCGAAGGATGCGGTGTGGCGGGGTGCGAAGGGCACGCGGACGCGCAGGTCGTTGCCGTCGGCATCCTGCAGGGTCGCCATGGCGTGGGTGAAGCCGTAGGAGGCGTTGACGGTGAGGGCATCGGTGACGGCAGCCCAGAGGGATGCTTCTATGCCACGGCTGCGGCTCTTGCCGGCGTTGATGGTGACGCGACCCATTCCGCTCTCTGCCATTTGGCTGATTTGCAGGTCGCGAGTCTCAATCCAGAAGGCAGCGAGGTCGGCTTTGATGCGTCCGTCGAGGAAGCTCAGGTGTGTGCCCAGCTCGTAGTTCCAAGCCGTCTCGGGTTTGTAGTAGGTCGTTTCGGCTACATTGGGCTCCGGTATGTTTGGCATTCCGGCACGCATGCGTCCCATAATCATATCGACGTGCCCAGGCGGCATGGAGGGGATGCGCGAGAAGAGGTTGGTCAGGTAGGCTTCTGTTCCGGCATCGATGGCGCTCATCATCTCGCGTCGCATCTCGGTCTGTAGCAGGTCGCTGAAGAGCTGCACGTTATAGCCTCCGGAGCGATAGCCGCGACCGACGGATGCGTAGATGTTGCCGGTCTTGCCGAAGTCGTATTTCAGCGAAGCCTTTGGCAGGACGTGCCAGTTGTGGTTGCTCGTCTTGCCGCGGAAGGTTGGGGTGACGTTCATGTCGTTGAGCTCGACGTTCATGCCGTGTGCCGGCATGGCGAAGTCGAAATCGACGCTGCTCGGTGCGTCGTAGCTCATCTTGTAGTGCTCGTAATCGAGTCGGATGCCAGCGGTGAGGTAGAGGTTCTTGAGGATTTCGACGGTTGACTGGTGGAAGAGTCCGACGGTGAGGGTAGGGGTGTGGAAGACGCCGCCCATGGGCATGATGGTGTTGTTCAGGGTGATGGACATCGGGCCCATGCCTTGTGCCGTGAGGTCGGGCAGGCTGCGGTTGATGATCTGGGAAAGCCAATCGACGCCCTCCTGATAGAAGGTGACGGGCGCTTCGGTGCGGAGCCACTGGTACTGGAAGTTAAGGCCGGAGGTCCACTGCCAACGGCTGTCGCCCTTCGACTTGACGGCAATCTCTTCGCTCAGGACCTTGCTGTTCTGCTTTTGCTGGAGGCTGTAGAGGTCTTGTCGGGAGAAGTCCTGATCCATGAACATGTCGTCGCGGAGGAACTGGAAGCCTGTGGTGCTGGTCATCATGACGCGGCCGAGGTCGTGCTCGGCGTTGAGGCCAAGGGAGAGGAGGTGGCGGAGGTAGCTCGACTCGCGGTTGTATGCCACCAGTCCGGCATCGGGGCCTTGCTGGGCAGCATAGGGATAGCCGCCCTGCCTAGTCCATTGGTAACGTGCCGAGAGGTCGAGTCGCACCTTATCGGAGGGCACGAAGATGCCTCGCCAGCGAGCCGAGATGTCGTCGCTGCGGTCCACGCGTTTGCCGCCGAGCGCTTCGTTCTTGAAGAAGCCTCCGAGGTGCTCGTAGCCGACGCCCGCGCTAAAGGCAAAGCGTTCGGAGGGGCGATGGTAGTGGGTCACGCGTGCGCGATAATTATTATATGTAGCACCACCCAGCATCAGGTCGGTGCCCTGGTAGTTCATGGGGTTCTTGGTATAGACGCGAATGAGGCCGCCAATCG
Source organism: uncultured Prevotellaceae bacterium (assembly GCA_900320565.1). Classification (GTDB taxonomy): domain Bacteria; phylum Bacteroidota; class Bacteroidia; order Bacteroidales; family Bacteroidaceae; genus Physcousia. The sequence goes on along the minus strand of ONSR01000028.1, from coordinate 11,583 downwards.
TGTTGCGCCCGAAGAGTGTGCCTTGGGGGCCTCGCAGAACATCGATGCGGTCGGCGTCGCTCAGGTCTTGGTCCATGCTGCTCATATTGGCCAGTGGAACGTCATCGACATACATCCCGATGGCCGGTGTGCCGATGCGGCTGCCAACGCCACGCAGGTAGATGCTGCTGGTCAGTCGGCTTCCGTAAGCGGGGATGAAGAGTCCAGGAACGTGAGCGGTCAAGTCCTTGATGTTGTCGATGCTCTTCTCCTGCATTTGTCTTGCGCCAAACGTCGATGAGGAGAGGGCTTGGTCGCGCAGGGCAGCATGTTCTTTGGGTGTGCTGACCACCACGATTTCGTCCATCTCGTGCACGGAAATGGTGTCCGACTCGTTGGCATAAAGTGCTCCCCCAGCTCCCATGAGCGGGAGGAGGGAGAGCGAGGCTAAAATAGTTGTTAGTTTAGTTAATGGATAATGTGTAGAGTTTTGTGTCGATATTTTAAGCATGATTCTGTGTTTTGATTTTCGGCCGCAAAGGTACGGAAAGTTTCGCGGCTTTTCCTTAAGATAGACTTAAGATGTCTCAGGATTCGGAGCTGTCCATTGGGATGCTAAGCTCGACGCCCATCAGCATTCCCTCTGCAGTTTGCTTGTTGCCCATGCGGATTGGGATGCCCAGGAAAGCGGCCTGTTGCCTTGCGCTGGCCAGCTCGTTGAAGTCGGGGCAGTTGCCAGTTGAGGTGAGCGTCAGGGTGTACTCCCGAACGGTCAGTTGCGAGGAAATCTCCCACCTGGCACCCTCTGGGGCGTGCCTGAGGAACAGGGAAAAGACGGCGGAGAAGATTTGTCGCAAGATGGCCTCGTCCACCATGATTTCGTAAACAAAAGGTGTCAGGCGAAGGTAGCAGCGGATGTCCTTCTTGAGTATCGCTTCCTCGTGACACATAAGCAGTTCGCGCAGAAAAGCGTCAATCTTCACGACCTCGGGTTCGGGAGCCTCGAGAGGCAGGATGAGCCCCACGCCCCGAATGGCCCGAACGGGACCTTCTTTCGTCCAGCCCAGCTTGTGTCGCAGCGAAGAGAGGTGGACGTCCAGCGTTCCCGTGTCGTAGAGGAAACGCTCGCCCCAAACATCCTCGATGATATCGTCTCGCCGACACACAACTCCCTGATGTCTCAACAGATAGAGCAGCAGGCGATACTCCGTTTCCGTGAGTGCCACCGGCTTGCCCGATTGCAAGACCTGATGCGAGGCCGTATCGACCAAGAGGTCGGCGTAGTGGATGACTTTCTGCACCTTAATTATAATCTTCGGGGGTGAAAGTGAATTCCAGATACTGCTTGCCGGTCGTTTCGCTGCAATAGTTGTAGCGGAAGGAAATACTTTCGTCTTTATAGACCTTCAGCTGGAGGCTGCCTTTCAAGCCCTTCAGGATAGTGTCGTGGAAGTCGGAAATCATCTGCTCGTTGGCGTAAACCGCCTCGTCGTCGAGCTCGCCCTTTACCGTATAGAAGTATGTAAGTGTCCGACTCTCAATGTCATAGACGGCACTGTCCAGTCTTGTCCATTCGTCCACGAACTTTGGGCATTCCTTTTGCGTGAACTGCAGGAACTCCCGTTGGAATCGCTCGTCCTTCGTCTCGCGCTTGCAAGCCCCAAAAGCCATCAAAATAAAGCAGGAAATGACTAATACCTTATTCATAATTCTCGATTTTGGAGTCGCAAAGTTATACTTTTTCCTGAAATATACACCCAAAGGTGCTTGATAAATATCAAATATATGTCAAATAACATAAAAAAAGTGTGATTATGCTTGCAGATTTGTGGAAGTTGACGTACCTTTGCACTTAGATTAATTGAGAGAATTAGATTTTCTAAGGAATAACGAACAAAAAATTCAAAAGTTATGACAGCATTAGTTGGAACTTTGGCAGGTGCAGTTTGGACTGCCCTCAATGAAAATGGTGCACTGAACACTAAGGACCTGAAGAAGGCTGCTAAGATCAAGACCGACAAGGACTTGTATCTGGCTCTCGGCTGGTTGCTCCGCGAAGACAAGGTGGAAGTAGCTGAAGCTGATAAGGTAGTGACAGTTACCCTGAAGTAAGAAACGTACAGTTCCCTTTTTGGGGGAGTGTTCGACGGAATTGCCCTCCGAAGGTTCGACTTTCGGAGGGCAATTTGTATCTGTGTCGTTTGTTTTGGCAAATTCCTTAGTAGGAATTTTGGGGTCTCGAAATTTCTTTGTAAATTTGCAGCCGTGAAAAAGGTGCTCTACATTCACGGCTTTGCATCGGCCGGCAGCACAGGTTCTGCCACTCAGATGCGCAACCACCTCTATCCGAAAGGCGTGCAGGTGGTCAGCCCCGACGTGCCAGTTGATCCCATCGAGGCAATCACTTTCCTCAAAGAACTTGTGGCAAACGAGCAACCCGACCTCATCGTGGCAACAAGTATGGGAGCCCTCTATGGCGAGCAACTCAGGGGTGTGAAGCGCATCCTGGTCAATCCGTCGTTCCACATGGCTCGCTTGCTGACCTTTCGAGGCTTGGGCAAGCGTGAATTCCGCAACAAGAGGCAAGACGGCGCAACAGAGTTCAAGGTTGACAAAGCCATGATTCAGGCCTTCCAGCAGGTCGAGAAGGAGAGTTTCAAAGGCATCGACGCCAACGAGAAAGCCCTGGTTTGGGGCCTCTTTGGCACAGGCGACAAGCTCGTCAATTGCCAGAGCGACTTCCTGAAACACTACGGGCGGGAGCAGATGCGCCTCTTCGAAGGCGAACATTTCCTCAACGACAAAGTGCTGAGCAAGGTGGTGATGCCACTCGTCGAGGCGAGCCTCGAAATTCAAAATAAATAAATTCAAAATTCAAGATATGTTTGAAAACTTAAGCGAACGGCTCGAGCGGTCGTTCAAGATACTGAAAGGCGAAGGCAAGATAACCGAGATAAATGTTGCCGAGACGCTGAAAGATGTGCGTAGGGCTCTGCTTGATGCAGACGTCAACTACAAGGTAGCAAAGTCCTTCACTGATACTGTTAAGCAGAAAGCACTTGGTCAGAACGTTCTGACGGCCATCAAGCCACAGCAATTGATGGTCAAGATTGTGCACGATGAACTGGCCGAGTTGATGGGTGGAGAGACCACCGACATGAACCTTAAAGGCCATCCTGCTATCATCCTTATGGCTGGTCTGAATGGTGCAGGTAAAACCACGATGAGTGGCAAGCTGGCAAAGTTGCTCAAGGAAAAGCGAGGAAAGAATCCTTTGCTTGCTGCATGCGACACGTTCCGCCCTGCAGCTATGGAACAGCTTCGTGTCCTTGGCGAACAGGTGGGCGTTCCCGTTCACATAGAAGAAGGCGCAACCGACCCCGTGCTTGTTGCCAAGAATGCCATCCAGCATGCCAAGGCTCAGGGATTCGACGTGCTCATTATCGATACGGCAGGTCGTCAGGCTGTCGATGAGGAACTGATGCAGCAGATACAAGACATTCGTGATGCCGTCCAGCCCGACGAGATACTGTTCGTCGTGGACGCCATGACAGGTCAGGATGCTGTGAATACGGCAAAAGAGTTTAATGACAGGTTGGACTACACGGGCGTCATTCTCACCAAACTCGATGGCGATACACGAGGCGGTGCTGCGCTTAGCATCAGAAGTGTCGTCAACAAGCCCATCAAGTTCGTCGGCACAGGCGAGAAGATGGAAGCGCTCGACCCATTCCATCCAAGCCGAATGGCCGACAGAATCCTTGGCATGGGCGACATCGTTTCGCTTGTCGAGAGAGCTCAGGAGCAATACGACGAGGAAGAGGCTCGCCGCCTGGAAAGGAAGATCAAGAAGAACCAATTTGACTTCAACGACTTCTACAAGCAGATTCAGCAAATCAAGAAGATGGGCAACCTCAAGGACTTGGCAGGCATGATTCCTGGTGTGGGCAAAGCCATCAAGGATATGGACATCGACGATAATGCCTTCAAGAACATCGAAGCCATTATCCTCAGCATGACTCCCAGCGAGCGAACCCATCCCGAATGCCTCAACACGAGTCGCAGAATGCGATTGGCAAAGGGCTCTGGCACCAACATACAAGAGGTGAACAAACTCATCAAGCAGTTCGACCAGACGCGCAAGATGATGAAGCTTGTCACGGACAAGAGCAAGATGCAACAAATGGCGGCCATGATGAAAGGCAGAATGCCGGGAATGTAGTTTATAGTTCATAGTTCATAATTCATAGTTCATAGTCGGATATGCAATTGATTGACGGAAAACAGACTGCTGCCACGATTAAGGCAGAGATTAAGAAAGAGGTGGAAGACATCGTTGCACGAGGTGGCAAGCGTCCGCACCTTGCAGCTATCCTTGTAGGACACGACGGGGGCAGCGAGACGTACGTGCGCAACAAGGTGCTTGCTTGCGAGGCTTGCGGCTTCCAAAGCACTTTGCTTCGTTTCGAGGACGACATCACCGAGGAGCAACTGCTTGCGGAAGTGGATAAACTCAACAAGGATGCCTCCGTCGATGGCTTCATCGTGCAGCTTCCTTTACCCAAGCACATCAGCGAACAGAAAGTCATCGAAGCCATCGACTATAGGAAAGATGTGGATGGTTTCCATCCCATCAACGTCGGCCGCATGGCAATCGGTCTGCCTTGCTACATCAGTGCCACGCCAAAAGGCATACTCGAGTTGCTTCGTCGCTACGAGATACCGACGAGCGGCAAGAAGTGCGTCATCCTTGGTCGCAGCAACATCGTGGGCAAACCGATGGCTCAGCTCATGATGCAGAAGCAGTATGGCGACGCCACCGTAACCGTTTGCCACAGCCGCAGCAAGACCCTCAAAGAGGAATGCTTGCAAGCCGACATCATTATCGCAGCCATCGGACAGCCCGCTTTCCTTAAGGCCGACATGGTGAAGAAGGGAGCAGTCGTTATTGATGTGGGCACCACGCGTGTTCCTGATGCCACGAAGAAGAGCGGCTTCCGTCTGCAAGGTGATGTCGATTTCGAGAATGTGGCTCCTCTTTGTTCCTACATAACGCCTGTTCCAGGTGGAGTAGGGCCAATGACGATTTGCATGCTCATGCTCAACACCCTTGCTGCAGGCAAACATCTTTATTATAATTCATAATTCATAATTCATAATTCATAGTTGACTAATGTCGAGCTAAAGCTTCATAGTTGACTAACGTCGAGCTAAAGCTTCATAGTCCATAGTTCATAGTTATGAAGAGGAAGTTTTGGTTGCTTGTCATAGCGGTTCTGTTGTGTTGCAATCTGAGTGCACAACAGGACAGCATTCCAAGCAGGAAGAAGGTCGGCGTTGTCTTGAGTGGTGGCGGAGCGAAGGGAATGGCACATATTGGTGTGCTGAAGGTCCTGGAGCGGGCTGGCATTCCTGTCGATGTCATTACCGGCACATCAATGGGCAGCATCATAGGCGGCTTGTATGCCATCGGTTACAATGCCAACTCGCTCGACTCTGTGGTGCGCAAGCAGGACTGGAGCTACGTTATAACTGATAAGGAGGACCTTCGCAACCAGAGCCTTAGCGACCGCAACAAGCAATACACTTATGTCTTCTCCACAGGACTTTCTTTCAGCAAGAAGAACAAGTCCAGCGAAGGTGGCATTATCAAGGGCAAGAACCTTGCTGAGCTTTTTGGTCAGCTCTGTACGGGCTATACCGACTCGCTCGACTTCTCGAAGGACTTGAAGATTCCTTTTGCTTGTGTGGCGACGAACATCATCGACAACAGCGAGGTTGACTTCCACAGCGGCAGGTTGCCGCAAGCCATGCGTGCTTCGATGGCCATTCCTGCTGCCTTTGCTCCCGTCAGGCTGGGCGACAAGGTGCTGGTTGATGGTGGCTTGAAGAACAACTATCCTGCCGACATTGCCCGCGAGATGGGAGCCGACATCATCATTGGCGTCACCGTGCAGGGCGAGGCAAAGACGGCAGATGATATCAAAGGCACGCTTGGCATCCTCAGCCAGATTGTCGATGTGAACTGTAAGAACAAGGTCGAAGAGAACCTTGCCATTACGGACTTGCATCTGCAGGTCAACACCTCTGGCTATAATACTGCAAGCTTCTCATCCACTGCCATCGACACCCTTGTTCGTCGAGGCGAGGAGGAAGCCATGCAGCATTGGGACGAGCTGATGGCCTTGAAGCAGAAGATAGGCATCGGCGACGACTTCCGCCCCACCATACATCATCCGCTTCGTCCGAAGGTGATGACCGAGCGGCAATATGTGAAGAGCTTTATCTTCGAGAACATGACGCCGCAGGACGAGCGTTTCCTCAGGCAGAAGTTCCATTTGAACAGAACGGACAGCATCGATGCCAACCTGCAGCAACAGCTCACTACATCGATGCGAGTGGACCTCTTCTTCAAGACGGCCGAGTGTCGGTTGTTGCCCGACGCAGATGGCGTGCATGTTGCTCTGACTGCAGGCAACCGCAAGGTGGCACAAGCTCATGTCGGTTTGCGTTTCGACACAGAAGAGTACGCAGCCCTTCTGTTGGGACTTGAGATACCTCTGAAGGCTGCTGTGCCCACCAACACAGAGCTGACGGTTCGTCTGGGCAAGCGCATTATGGCTCGTGGCGAGCTCACCATCCATCCTCGCAACTTTATACGTCCCAGCCTGAGCTTTACTTATCGCCGCAACGATATTGATTGTTATGTTCGTGGCAGTCGCGACTACAGCGTCCTCTACAATCAGTTCCAGGCAGAGGCAGTGCCCATCAACCACGACTTCCGCAACCTGAATATCCAAGTGGGTTTGCGTTGGGACTACATGCACTTTAGCGACAAGCTCGAGTCGGAGCAGTCAACAGATGTTACCCTCAATAATGAACATTACGTCAGCTATCGTGCCCGCCTCAATTACAATAGCGAGGATGATTGGTACTTCCCGACTCGTGGTGCTCGCTTCAAGGCTGGCTATGCTTATATTACGGACAATTTCGTCAAACTTGATGGTATGGCTGGCATGAGTGACATTAGTGCCAGTTGGCGAAAGTCGTTTACCTTTGGCAGGCGATTCACGCTTCAGCCGATGGTTTACGGACGTCTGCTTCTTGGCGACGTTGTTCCTATGATTTTTGCCAACAATGTAGGAGGCAACTGGTTTGGTCATTACTTGGAGCAGCAGATGCCTTTCGCCGGCATAGGAAACATCGAGTATGTTGCCAATCAGTTCGTCGCCGCACAGCTTCAGGGACAGCTTCGCATAGCAACCAACAACTATGTGTTGCTTCGTGTGGCTGTGGCCCAGCAGGCAGAGAAGCTGAAGGAACTCTTCGACCACAAGACGCTCTACGGCATTCAGGGCGCTTACTACTACAAGACGATGTTCGGTCCCCTTGGAGCCACCTTCGGATACAGTAACCGCACAAAGAAACCATACTTCTTCCTCGACCTCGGGTATGAGTTTTGAGGATAGTTCATAGTTCATAATTCATAGTTCATAGTTAAATGGTCGTGAGGGTAATACATAATGTTAGTTTTCGGGCTGTCTGTTGTCTGTTGTCCCTTGTCTGTTGTCTTTCCGAGATTCATGCCGAGACTCGTCTGAAGAGGTTGTGGACGAAAGCCGACAGCATCCTCACGTCTCGCTATTACCGCACACCTTACGACACGAACTATGTGGTCCGTCCTGAGGGACGGCTGACGCTGAAGCTCCGAGCAAACTTGACGGGCAACGGCATCCGGGCAAAAGGTACTGTTCGCGACAAATACTTCAAGTCCCATCTGAGCACCAAGCACAAAGCAACCATTTCCATCGGAGCTGCCTATCGGGGCATCTCTGCTGCCTATTCCATCAATCCGGCCAAGCTGAAAGGCTTCTACGACGACTACGAACTGAACATCAATTACTATGCCAGTCGTTTCTGCATCGATGCCAGCTATCAGCGCTCTTCCTCACTGTCGGGCGATATGACGATTGGCGACAAGAACCTTGGGATGGCGGAGGGCGAAGCAGACATGAAGGTCTTCAACATCACCGGTTACTATGTCTTCAACCATCGTCGCTACTGCGTTTCTGCAGCCTACAACCAGAGCTACATCCAGCGCCGCTCGGCGGGCTCGTGGCTGGTGGGATTGAGCTATCAGGGCGGAAACATCAAGACGAGCGACAAGCGGAAAGAGCTGAAACCCGACGACCCCGACGTTCGCATCAGCGTGGGCCATCTGGGCATCGGCGGCGGCTATGGCTACAACCTCGTTCTCGGCAAGAAATGGCTCTTCAACCTAACCTTGCTTCCTACGTTTGTCGTCTATAACCGCAACAAACTGACCATCAACGACGAGAGCCGCCATGCAGGGCGGATGAAGTTCAACATGCTCTTCAACGAACGGGCCGCCATCGTCTATAACTTCTCTCAGCGCTATTTCTTGGGACTTTCTGGGGTGGCCAACAACTCACTCTTTGTTGACGATGCCGTAACTGTCCATCAGAACAAATGGGTCGCCCACGCCTTTGTCGGGATGAGGCTGTGGAAGTAAGAGGGCTTCGCAGGTAAAGGTTAAAGGTTAAAGATTAAAGGTTAACGGTTAAAAGTTAAAGTTTAACGGTTAAAGACAAATCCGTTTAATCAGTTCAATCCGTTGTTCTAAATTAAGGATTTTACACGCTTTAGCGATAGTTTCTCGCGACTGGGATTTTCATGTCTAAGGAGTTTAGGAGTAAAGGAGTCTCTCCTGAAAAAAACTCCTCAACTCCTTGACTCCTTAGAGTGTCATCTGTATCATCCGTGTTCGAGATAAAAATTTACGGTTAAAGACAAATCCGTGTCCCTATTGAAGTCATATTAAATTCATATTGAACTCATACCGAAGTCATACTGAAGTCTAACTGACCACGGTCTCCATGACTAGCGTTAAGCTTTAGCTCGACGCCAGTCAAGTTCCCAAACTTCTCTGCAGAAGTTGGCCAACTTCTCTGCAGAAGTTCGTAAACTTCACTGCAGAAGTTTTAGCTCAACACCAGTCGACCGACAGGTCGACGCAAGTCAAGTTTTTACGTTTTTCTATAGCCTTGTTTTCTAATCACTTGCGAAACTCGGAAAATCCTGCAGAGGATCACGTCGATTTTAGGGACGCGTCCCTCTCGCCTTAGGGACGTGTCCCTCTCCTCATAGGGACGCGTCCTTCCCCTCATAGGGACTGGACCTATAAAAAGTTGAAAAGTTTAAGGGTTTAAGGGTTTAAAAGGTAACGGTTAAAGGTTAACGGTTAAAGGTTAAAGAAAATTCGTTCAATTCGTTCAATTCGTGCCATTCGTGTTCGAAGATAATAAATCCGTGTTCGTTAAATAATAAATTCGTTGTTTCAATTTTTAATTTTCAATTTATTTTCGTATTTTTGCGCTCAGAAACTTAAAACTATTTAAGCTATGAAACAAAACTACTTTTCAACAATGATTTCAAGGGCAGCTATGATGCTCTTCGTGGTGCTCTGCTCTTTGACGGCCTGGGCACAGGACTTCACGCAGAATAACGTGAACTACTACATCGCTGACGACGGCGAGACGGCTTATGTCGGTAGCAGCTCCGAGGCAACGGGCGATCTCACTATCCTCGACAAGATTACGGTCGATGGTAAAGATTATCCCGTGACAGTAATCGGCGATTATGCTCTCTCCCGCACTTCGCTGACATCCGTTGTTATCCCCAACAGCGTGTTGCGCATCGAGACCCATGCTTTCTACTATTGCGAACAACTGCTGACAGTTACTATCGGCAGCGGCGTGACCTGCATCGGTTATGATGCCTTCTTTTGCTCCCGAAATGTAGAAGACGTTTATATGTATGCCGATCCCGAGGCGCTTGACTGGAGTAATGAAGGTGGCTGCGACGACTTCAAGTCTGACGGCTCCACCGTTTGCCATGTTGCCGATGCTGCTCCTTGGCAGAATAAGTTCAGGGGCATCGTCAACCTTTTATTTAGAGACCCACATACGATACCTTTCAGCTATTCTTACAACGAAGCGACACATACCCTGACCCTCAGCGGACAAGAGCCGATGCTCAATTATGCCGACGTTGGTAAAAGGCCTTGGCACAGCTATGCCAGCGAAATAGAGACAGTCGTCATTGAAGAAGGTGTTGCCTCTATTGGTGAGTATGCGTTCTATGAATGTACCTCTCTCACATCTGTTCTCATTCCCAGTTCTGTGGGTTCAATTGGAGATGATTCATTTTGTGGTTGCGCCAGCTTAACCAGCATAGACATTCCGGCTTCTTTGACGGACTTCAATCCTAGGGCATTTAGTAATTGTGCTAACCTGATGGCCATCAATATAGCAAGCGACAATCCCGAATATAAGACGGTAGATGGAAATGTCTATAGCAAAAGTGGCAACAGTCTTGTACGTTTGGCACCTGGCAAATCATCATTTGATATAACAAGTGATGTTGAACATATCGGTGACTATGCAGCTTACGAATGTCCAAATCTCACATCCTTGACAATCCCCGCCAATGTGCAGGAGATTAGCACAGGCGCATTCTGTAACTGTTGGGGTCTGCAAGAGATTAAATTGTCTGAAGGTCTTAAGACAATTTGCTACGATGCCTTTTCCTGCGCAAAATTGGTTGAAGTGACAATACCTAATAGCGTAGAGACTGTTTATGGGTCTCCATTCTATGGCTGCGATGAACTTAGAGTCGCAAATATAGGAACAGGTTTGAATGAATTTTCTTATGAAATGTTCAAAGGTTGTCCGTCTCTGCAAAACATTTATGTTGCCAAGGATAATCCCTACATAAAGAGCGTTGGAGGCATTGTTCTCAGCAAGGATGGCAAGTATGTTGCAATTTTCCCATCTGGCAGAACCTCTGCAGTCATACCCGAAGGCGTGACAGAGATAACAGACAATTGTTTTAGTGGTAACAAAGTTTTGAAATCTGTCACACTTCCCAATTCGTTGGAGATTATTGGAGAGAATGCCTTTGCCAACTGCGACAATTTGACCTCGATAACCATCCCCAATAATGTAACAGACATAAAGTCACATGCCATTTATGATTGCGATCGATTGGAGTCTGTTACAATAGGCAGCGGTGTGACCTATATTGGTTATGATGCATTCTTTCGTAGTTATAGGATTACGGATGTTTATTTCTATGCCGACCCGGAAGCATTCCGCGAATGGTACGAAGGCGGTTGCGACGACTTTATGTATGATAAAGCTACCATTTGCCATGTCTTCAATGCCGATGCATGCAAGGCAAAATGGGAAGATGTGGCTCGCGTCACTTTCGTAAGCGATTTGCTGCCTCAAGTGGAAGCGGCTGAGATGGCAGGCTCAAACCTCACTACCTACTATAACAGCACAGACAATGTGAAGGTTGATGCGGGAACACAAGTCTTCAAGGTTGCTATGAACGGTTCGCAGCTCTCGGCTACCGAAGTGGAAGACCGCATCATCAAGGCAGGCGAAGGCGTCGTCCTGAAGTCGCAAGGCGGAATCATCAGCATGGCAACCACAACAGAGGAAAGTGCTGCCGACTACAGCGACAACATCCTCGAAGGCGTGGATGTAGATACGTCTAAACCCGTCGGCCACAAGTACT